>NZ_JACHIA010000012.1:41446-189868 GCF_014202995.1 Longimicrobium terrae | reverse complement strand
CTATTCGGTACAGCTCAAGACCGCCGCCTGACGTGCGGAACCCCGTTGTTTCTTATCAGAGGGTCGTCGTGCGCAGCACGCGGGGTGAGGGCCACACTCGCCGGCCGCACGACCGCCGGGGATCGCAGTGATTTCTCCCCCCGCCGACGGCACTCTCTCCGCCGCCGCGTCCGATCGCCGACCCCCGTCAGTACCGGTTCTCGATCCCGCTCACGACGCGATACGTATCCCGCGCGATCAGCAGTTCCTCATCCGTGGGAATCACCCATACGCCGGGCGTGGCGCCTTCCGGACTGATGCGCCCCTCGCGGCCGCCCACGTGCGCGTGGTTGGCGGCCGGGTCCACGCGAATCCCCGCGAACTCCAGTCCCTCGCAGATCATGGCGCGCACCGCCGGCGCGTTCTCGCCCACGCCGCCGGCGAAGCAGATGGCGTCTGCCCCGCCCATGGCCGCCAGGTACGAGCCGATGTACTTGCGCGCGCGGTAGCAGAACAGCTCGATGGCCAGCCACGCGCGCCGGTCGTCGTGCTCCTCGGCCTCGGCCAGCAGCTCGCGCATGTCGTTGGTGAGCCCCGAGATGCCCAGCAGCCCGGACTGCTTGTTCAGCAGCGACTCCACCTCCGGCAGCGACAACCCCTCCTTGACCGCGATGTACTCCAGCACCGCCGGGTCCAGGTCGCCGGAGCGCGTCCCCATCACCAGCCCCTCCAGCGGCGTGAATCCCATGGACGTATCCACCGATTCGCCGCCGCTGATGGCGCACGCCGAGCAGCCGTTGCCCAGGTGCAGCGTGATGATCTTCTGCTTTTCCCGGGGAATGCCGGTCAGCTGCCGCCACCGGTAGCTCACGTACCGATGCGACGTGCCGTGAAAACCGTAGCGGCGCACGCGGTGGCGGCGGTAGAGCGAGTACGGAATCGCGTACAGAAACGCGCGTTCCGGAAGCGTGTGGTGGAACGCGGTGTCGAACACCGCCACCTGCGGCACCGCGCGCCCCAGCACGGCGCGGACGGCCAGGACGCCCTTGAGGTTGGCGGGGTTGTGCAGCGGCGCCAGGTCGATCGTTTCCTCGATGCCGCGCAGCACGTCGTCGTCGATGGCCACGGAGCGCACGAACTGCTCGCCGCCGTGCGTCACGCGGTGCCCCGCCGCGCCGATCTCGCCCAGGCTCCCCAGCCCCACGCCGGACTCAGCGCTGACGATCCAGTGCAGCAGGTACTCCACCGCCGCGCGATGGTCGCGGAGCGGCGCCGTACCCTTCACCGCCGGCCCGCTCCCCGCGCGAAAGCTCCACACCGCCTCGCCGCCGATGCGCTCGATGAGCCCGCGGGCGCGCCGCACGTCGGCGTTTTCGGCGAAGCGGCTCTCATCCGTCTCAATCAGCTGCCACTTGAGGGACGACGATCCCACGTTCAGCACCAGGATGTTCACGCGAGCGTTCCGGTCCGGGGTTGGGCGGGTTTGATCCACGGCCCAGAATAGCGAAGCCGCCGCACGCGGACCAGCGTGCGGCGGCTTGCGCGGCGTGGGGAAACCGCCGGACGCCTGCGTCAGAGCGGGCCCGCGGTGACGGCAACCGGGTCGCGGCCGGCCTGCTTGAGTTCGCGGTAGACGGCGCGGCTCACGAAGGTGCTCCACAGCCCGTTCTGCGCAAGGTTCTGCTGCCGCTGAAACAGCAGCAGCGCGGTGCGCGATTTGGAGCCCCAGTCCCCGTCCGCGCCGCTCGCCCCCAGGTTGAAGTTCAGGGCGATCAGCGCGCGCTGCCGCTGCCGCACCGTCTCCAGCGGCGTCCACACGTCCGGCACCACCGCGTCCGGGTAGATGCCGCGCAGCACCTTGGCGAAGGGGAATCCGCAGACGTCGATCTTGTACGCCCGGCCCTGCGCGTCCACCGGGCAGATGTCGTGGTGGCCGTGATGGTCTTCTGGCCGGATGTGCGGCCAGCGGCGCACGATTTCGCGCCCCACCTCGATGCACATGGCGATCTGCTCGGTCGTCCACGGCTGCACGCGGAGGGGCTTGCCCAGCGGCGTGGCGGTGTGGATCCAGTCCGCCTCGGCCGCCACGCCGTCGATGGCCGCGCCGATGTGCGACGTCTCGATGCCGATGGTGGTGCGGGTGCCCTTGAAGTCCGCGTCGCCCGCCAGCGGCTTGCCGTTCCAGCGCAGCGACTGGTTGACCCCCGCGTGCCACGAGCGGTTCTCGAGGGTCACGTAGCGGTCCACGCCCTCGTCAAAAGTGCGGCCCACGCCGTAGTGCGCGGACGCCTCGCCCTTGCGTTCGGCGTTGGCGCCGCCGATCACCGCGCGCAGCACGGACAGGCGGCGGGTGACCGCCCAGTGCCAGGTGACGCCCAGCGGCTTGTTGCCGTGGCGGCTCAGCCAGCCGCGGCTCACGGCCTGCCCGTCCGCGACGGGAATCAGAAAGTTGCGGAACTGAAAGGGGAGCGATGCCACGTGCACGCTACCGGTGCCGGCAATCGTATCTGACATGGTACCTCCGGGGGGTGGGGAGAGACGATGACGGGAGCGTTCCGCCGGGGGGTTTAATGGGCGGCCGCTCCTTGAGCGGGGAGATTCGCAAGTCGGGCGCCCGTCCACCTCGGGCCGGAAAGCGGCGTACCTCCTGGATATCTGCCCTGTGGACGGACGCGGGCGTGGCGTCCATGTCCCACCGGCGGGGCGCCGGAGAGCCACCCACGGACGCCATCTCCGCGCACGTTCTCGGGACGGACGCAACGCGCGGTTCGATGAGGAGCCGCGTGCCGCGATCGGCGCATCACACGCATCCACCGATCACGGCGTCCCCGTCCCGGCCCGCGACGGCGGACGCTCCGGCTCCCCGCCGAATACCGGCGACGGGAAGTGATCGCGGATCGCGTGGTGGATCAGAAGCGGATCTCGGTCATCGGCGCGTCCAGGCTCAGCACGGTGGAGCCCCGGCCCTCGCGCGGATCGTCGTCGCCGCGCGTGACGGGCATGCCCGGCTTCACGGGCTTGAAGGTAGTGAACTCGCCGTTCTGATAGAACAGCTGCACGGCTCGAAAGCCGAACGACAGCGGGACGGGGCCGGCGTACGTCACGCGCGTGCCGCGCTCGCCCGCGCCGCTGACCTGCACCGTGCCGCCCACGACGCCCCTGACCTCGGGGATGCTCAGTTCCAGCGATCCGCCGTCGTGGCGCTTGGCCTCCACGGTGAGCCGGTCGCTCCTGAGCACGGCGGTGGTCACGAACACCGCGTCCGATTCCAGCAGCCGGCTCAGCGTGTTGGACGGGCGGATGCCCGCGCGCGAAAGAAACTGGTCCAGCAGAATCACGTCCACCTCGTCCACGCGCACGTCCTGGTACGAAAACGCGATGCTGCGCGCGCCCTCGTACTTGGCGTCCAGCCCCAGCCGCGAGCCGCCCATGGCGCCGATGACGGTGCCAAGGATGTCGAGCCCCAGGTGCAGCTTCATGTCGCTCGTGCGCTGTCCGGAAATGTCCGCGGCGTGCGCGTCGCGGTTCACCGGAGGCAGCGGCGCGTCGTCGGCCGCCTCGAACAGCGATCCGATCTCGCCCAGGCTTTCCAGTTCCCGCCCGTGCCGGGCCAGCAGCCGCAGCGGCCCGAAGTCCCCGCGGGGCAGGCGGATGATGTTGTATCCGAACTGCTTGAGATGAGCGATCGACGGATCGTTGCACCACATGATGTATGTCTCCCGATTGGATCATCGACGCGGTTGTCCTCCTCCGCCACGCAGCGCGCGGAGAGGATGGCGAGCTTCGGCGGCCTGCGTTCGGCCACCGGAATGTTAGACGGACAGGACCGCAAATTTTCCGAACCCCGCGATTCGAATGATTCGACCGGGAGGGTGATTCGGGAGCAATTGCGTGGGATGATGCGGGATTCTGACGAGAATGAGACTTTACGCCGCCGGGCGATGTTCCGTCCGCCGGTTGAAACCGCGCCTTGAAAGACACGAAGTCCGCCTGCGGACTGGGGCCGCTGCTTGTGATCGCGTCCCCACATGCGGGCGAAGCCCCGATCGTGGACGCGACAGCGGCCATGAGTCGGGGCTTTGCGATTTGAGCGGCGGATTCATCCGCTCAGGAGGGCGTCGGCCGCACACAGATTCCGGGTTGAGAACCGCGCGCGGCGCTATTCGATCAGCAGAACGTGCTCGCCCGCCACCACGTACACGCGGTCGCCCGCGCTGACGGGCACGTCCGCGGTGCCGGTGAACTCGCCGAACGCGGGCAGAATGCCCACCCGCGGCCCGAAGTGAAAGCAGGCCAGCCGCTGCTTCTGCCGCCCGATCCCGCGCAGCGTAACGGACGGATGGATGTGCCCGGCCAGCACGTAGCACGCGTCCGCCGGCTCGGGGTGGTGCGCGTATCCGTACGGCGCCTCCACCACCGGCCCGTTGGCGCACTCGATCCCCAGTTCCTGCGGGGGATCGCCCGCGTGCCGGTCGTGGTTGCCGCGAACCAGCAGAATGGGAAGCCCGCTGCGCTCCGCGCGCCACGCCGCCAGCGCGTCCAGCGTGCTCGCCGTGCGCCCGGCCCGCGCGTGAAAGAAGTCGCCCAGAAACACGATCCGCTCCGCGCCCGTGCGGTCCAGCGCCGCGGAAAGCCGCGCGAGCGTTTCCATCGTGGTGCCGCCCGGCACGGGAACGCCGAACGCACGGAACGACGCCGCTTTTCCAAAGTGCGCGTCGGCCACCAGCAGCGTGCCGTCGCGCGGGCGGAACGCGGCGCGCTCGGGGAGCAGCACCAGCCGCTCTCCGCACAGTTCAATTTCCAGATCGCCCGTCATTTTCCCGTGTCGGCGTACTTTTCCAGCACCAGCTTCATCCTCTGCACACGGTCGGTGACGGATTCGGAGGTGACCGCGTTGCGCGTGCGGTCCACCAGAAGGGGAAAGGCCAGCGGCGGCGTCCGCTTGGGATTGGTGATGACGACGTTTCCCGCCGCCAGCCGCTCCAGCGTGCGGCCCAGGCGGCTGCTTTCCAGCTGCCGCTCCAGCACTTCGCGGTGCGCCTGCGACACCAGCAGATTGCCGGGATCGTACCGCGTGAATACGTCAAAAAAGAGCCCGCTGGATGCCTGAAGCTGCTTGACGGACTTGCCCGCGTGCGGAAAGCCCTGGAACACCAGCCCCGCCACCCGCGCAATCTCGCGAAACTGCCGCCGCGCCATTTCCGTGGCGTTCAGCGAGGCGGGCACGTCTTGCAGCAGGTTGTGCGCGCTCAGCAGCCCCGCCTTCAGCGCGGCGTCCAGCGGCGCGGCCTCGGGCGAAAGCAGCTCCATTCCGTAGTCGTTCATCGAGAAGGTGAAGCTGATGGGGGTCAACCGCGAGATGCGGTACGCGAACAGCGCCGCCAGGCCTTCGTGCACCAGCCGTCCTTCAAAGGGAAAGATGAACAGGTGGTGCCCCTCGCGCGTCTTTACCCGCTCGATCAGCAGTTCGTCCGCGCGGGGAATGCGCGACCAGCGGGCCTGCACGTCCAGAATGGGGCGGATGGCCTGCATCTCCGGCCCGCGGAACTCGCCGCGCGACGCCTCTTCCAGCCGCGCGCGCAGCGAGGCCGCCAGCTCGCCGGAAAGCGGCATGCGCGCCCCCATCCATCGGGGGATGAGCCCCTTGGTGTTGGTCGTTCTCCGCACCCATGCCGTCATGTCGCGCACGCGCACGAACTCCAGCGGCTTGCCGGCGAAGACGAAGCGGTCGCCCGGGTTCAGCCGCGCCACGAAGCTTTCCTCCACCGTGCCCAGCCGCGCGCCGCGCAGGTACTGCACGGCGATGCTGGCGTCGCTGACGATGGTGCCGATGGACATGCGGTGGCGCCGCGCCACGCCCTTGTCGCGCACCAAGTAGCGCCCGGTCTCGTCATCCACCACCACGCGCTGGAACTCGGGATAGGCACGCAGCGCGTCCCCGCCGCGCGTCACAAAGTCCAGCACCCACCGCCATTCGTCGTCCAGCAGCCCCGCGTAGGCGCCGGTGGTGCGCACCTCGGCCAGAAGCTCGTCCGGAAGGAAGCCGCCACCGAGCGCCACGGTCACCACGTGCTGCGCCAGCAGGTCCAGCGGCCGTTCCACCGGAAGCCGCGACTCCACGGCGATGGCCTCCACCCCGTCGCGCGCGGCGGCGACCTCGATCAGCTCCAGCACGTTGGTGGGCACGCAGGTGACGCGGCTGACGGCGCCCGGGCGGTGGCCGCTGCGTCCCGCGCGCTGCAGCAGCCGCGCGACGCCCTTGGGCGAGCCGATCTGGAGCACGCGGTCCACAGGCGAGAAGTCGACGCCCAGGTCCAGGCTGCTCGTGGCCACCACGCAGCGCAGCTTTCCACTGCGCAGCCCGTCCTCCACCCAGTCGCGCTTGGCGCGGTCCAGCGAGCCGTGATGGAGGGCGATCAGCCCCGCCCAGTCGGGGCGCGCCTCCAGCAGCGCCTGGTACCAGATCTCCGTCTGCGACCGCGTGTTGGTGAACACGATGGCCGTTTCGCCCTCCTCGATGGCGTCTACCACCTGCGGCAGCATCTGCGTGCCCAGGTGGCCGGCCCAGGGAAAGCGTTCGATCCGCGGCGGGATCAGTGCATCCACCACGATGTTCTTGGGCACCAGGCCGCGCACTACGCGCCCCGGCGGCCGACCAGGAGTGGCGCCCAGCAGCGCCTCGCGCGCATCGTCCAGGTTGCCGATGGTCGCGGAAAGACCCCACGTGCGCATCTGCGGCCGCCACGATCGCAGCCGGGCGAGCGCCAGTTCCGTCTGCACACCGCGCTTGGTGCCCATCAGCTCGTGCCACTCGTCCACGATCACCGCGCGCAGATCGGCGAACAGGGTGCGCGCGTCATCGCGGCTCAGGAGCAGCGCCAGGCTTTCCGGCGTGGTGACCAGCGCGGTCGGCAGGCGCGTGCGCTGGCGGGAACGGATCTTGGCGGAGGTGTCGCCCGTGCGGCTCTGCAGCGTCCACGGCAGGCCCAGCTCCGTCAGCGGGGCGAGCAGGGCGGCCTCGGTGTCGGCGGCCAGGGCGCGCAGCGGGGTGATCCACAGAATGCGCAGCGGCGGGGGCGGCTTGGCGGGCGCGCCCTTGGGGAACTCCGCCATCCACTCCAGCACGGGGCCCATCCACGCGGCGTACGTCTTTCCCGTCCCGGTCGCTGCGTGGATCAGCCCGCTGTCCCCGGCCAGGTACGCGTCCCACACCTCGCGCTGAAACGGGAACGGCTTCCATCCACGCGCTTTGAACCACCGTTCGGCCGGCGCGAGCGGGCCTTTGGCGGACGGGGATCGCGGGCGCGGGGTCGTGGTGGCGGCCATCCGGTTCGGCTGCGGGGATGAAAGAACGTGATCATGAACGCGCGAGTTGATCACGTTAATCTCTCATGATCATGATTGCGCCATGATCAAGATCGGTTCCGCTCTCGCGGGACGGACGAGAAAAGGAGGCGCTGGAGGCACTGAAGATGCCGCTGAAATGGCGGAAAGCCTCACGGTACGACCGTGAGGCTTCCCCTGCCCGGCCAGAAGGTGGCCGGCGTGAGCTCCATCCGATCCCGAACTACTCGGACTGGATGCCCAGCAGGCGGCGCGTGGATTCCCGGACGCGGGCGTCCAGCGCGTCGGAGCGGCGGTCCTCCATCGCCCGGTCATCATCCGTGAGCACCGTGTACGAGTGGTACAGAAAGGCAATCAGCAGCGCGATGACGGTTCCCACGCCCTGCACCATCTCGGGCAGAAACTCCATCAGAATGCGGATGACGATCAGCGCCACGCCGATTTCCACCAGCCCCGGCCGGTAGCCCGCACCAGTCTGCAGCGGCGAACGGTGTTCGGCGTACTCCACGAACCCGCGGATGAACTGGTACGTCTCTTCGGACGGATCGGCTTCGTGCAGGCGCATGCGGGCACCGCCGCGCCCGACGATCAGCAGTGACGCGTGATCAGTGCTTTCGCTGTCGCGATAGGAGATCACGTCGTCCCAGCCGATTGTGGTCACCCGGTCTCCCCCGTCGCGGTGCATCCGCCGCGTGATCCCGTGCTCATCCAGCGTGTACTCCGCCGCGCGGTTCGTCACGCCGTTCCGCGCGGTGGCGGAAAGCTGAATGCGGGCCTCCGGCACGGCGGGCGCCTCGGCCACCCGCACGAGAGGTGCGGGCGCGGACGGGCGCTCATCGACGAACAGGGCCCACGGGTCCAGCGTACGTGTATCGTTCATGACGCAAACCAGGAGTTTCGGGAGACCGATCATGCCAGCCGAGTAACCAACGCACGTTTCGGCAGAACAGTTTCAGAAGCGGGCTGTCCACACGGAACACGCCGTCGGCGACACGCGCGGGGTTTGATCGCAAACGAAAAAGGAGGCGCGGAACCGTGTGGTTCCGCGCCTCCTTTCATCCATCAGCCCGCGTGGATCAGCGAGCGACCGCGAGCCCGCCGCGGCGCCAGTCCGAGAGCCCGGGAACCGGGTTGGCGGAGGGCAGAATGCCGATGGCGACAAACAGGGCGCGGGCGGTGTTCATGGTCGGTTCCTTTATGTGAGGGGCGCCTGAGCGCTCCAATCGGGTTGTGCATCAGGTCCGTCTTGCGGACGTGTCACCCTACGCGGCGGTGCTGGCGAGAGTTTCAGGATGCTGATCCGCGTTGTGCGGCGGATCGCGTGCGGAGAGACCTGTCATCACACGACAGCCACGCAAACGTGCCATCGTCGCCATGGCATTCCGGAGATGATCCGCAAACGAAAGGAGGCGCGGAACCGTGTGGTTCCGCGCCTCCTTTCATCCATCAGCCCGCGTGGATCAGCGAGCGACCGCGAGCCCGCCGCGGCGCCAGTCCGAGAGCCCGGGAACCGGGTTGGCGGAGGGCAGAATGCCGATGGCGACAAACAGGGCGCGGGCGGTGTTCATGGTCGTTTCCTTTATGTGAGGGGCGCCGGAGCGCTCCAATCGGGTTGTGCCTCAGGTCCGTCTTGCGGACGTGTCACCCTACGCGGCTACGCTGGCGAGAGTTTCAGGATGATGATTCGCGTTGTGCGGCGCGGCCCCGGGCGGCTATCCTCCCATCATGCAGAACACGCCATCGACCGACGATCCGCCGCGCGGCCCCGCCGTGCCATTCGGCGAGGCGGTGCGCACGTGGGCGCGCATCGGAGTGCTGAGTTTTGGCGGGCCGGCGGGGCAGATCGCCGTGATGCACCGCGTGCTGGTGGATGAAAAGCGGTGGATCAGCGAACCGCGCTTTCTGCACGCGCTCAACTTCTGCATGCTGCTGCCCGGCCCCGAGGCGCAGCAGCTGGCGACGTACGTGGGCTGGACGATGTTCGGCGTGCGCGGCGGGCTGGCGGCGGGGATGCTGTTCATCCTCCCCGGCTTCGTGACGATGATGGGGCTGAGCGCCGCGTACGCCGCGCTGCACGGCACGCCGTGGGTGGCCGCGCTCTTCTTTGGACTGAAGCCGGCGGTGATCGCCATCGTGGTGCAGGCGGTGCTGCGCATCGGCGGGCGGGCGCTGGGGGACCGGCGGCGGATGACGATCGCCGCGGCCGTGTTCATCGGCATCGCGCTGCTGGGCATTCCCTTTCCGCTGATCGTGATCGCGGCGGCGGTCGCGGGATGGCTCTGGCTGCCCGCCGCGGTGATCGACGACGATCCGCTCCCGCCCCTCACCCGGATGGAGCGGCGCGCGATGGCGATGCGGTCGCTGCGCGTCGCGGCGGTGTGCGCGGTGCTGTGGTGGGCGCCGGTCGCGCTGCTGGCCGCCGTCTTTGGCCCGGGGAGCGTGTTCGTGGCGGAAGGCGTGTTCTTTGGGCGCGCCGCGGCGGTGACGTTCGGCGGGGCGTACGCGGTGCTGGCGTACGTGGCGCAGCAGGCGGTGGGGCACTACGGATGGCTGGCGCCGGGGCAGATGCTGGACGGGCTGGGGATGGCGGAAACCACGCCCGGACCGCTGATTCTGGTGGTGCAGTTCGTGGCGTTTCTGGGCGCGTACAACCATCCCGGTGCGCTGCCGCCGCTGGCCGCGGGGGCCATCGGCGCGTCGGTAGCGGTGTGGGTGACGTTCGCGCCGTCGTTTCTGTTCATCTTCGCGGGCGCGCCGTTCGTGGAGGGGCTGCGCCGCAACGCCGCGCTCGCGTCGGCGCTTTCGGGCATCACCGCGGCGGTGGTGGGCGTGATCCTGAACCTGGCGCTGTGGTTCGCGCTCCACGTGCTGTTCGGGAGGATGATGGACGTGGCGCCGCTCGGCCTGCGCATCGCCTTCCCCGACGTGCGCTCGCTGCAGATCGCGCCGCTGGTGATCGCCATCGCCGCGGCAGTCGCCATCTTCCGCTTTCGCGCCGGCATCCCCGCCGTGCTCACCGGCGCCGCCCTCTGCGGCCTCGCCATCCGCCTGCTCGGCTGAGTCCGCCGGTCGCGATCAAGAAAGGTCCGCAGCGGCCGGTGATGGTCGTCCCGCGTCGAATGCTTTGCTCATCGCCGGGCTGGGAGGCCCCTCCCCCGGCCCCTCCCCGTGCAAACAGACGCACGGAGAGGGGAGGATTCATACCGGGATCCGGGGTGTCCGTGCAGGTGAAGCTTTGCGTCTGTTTGTGAGGCTTTCCGCAGCTGTTACGGCGGATTCACCCGCTCACGCATCCCAGGATCGAGGCGCAACTCCGTACGGCGACCAGCACGAACGGGATCGGACCGCGCAGGGGTCCGAGTTGCCGGCTGCCCATCAGCGGAAGAGCGCAGCCCAGTGCGCAAAGGGCAGATCCGAGTAGGAGAACCCGTCCTGGTCACCGGGCTCATCCAGCAGCCACGACTCGATTTCCGCGCGGTTCCCGCCGGTGACGCGCAGGACACCCGACACCGTCGTCAGGCAGTCATCCGACAGCACAACGAACGCGGGCGGGCCGGTGGATTGGAAGTACTCGCGATCAAGACTCAGGTCGCCGGGATCTTCCGCCATCAGCACACGCCAGCCGTCCAGCTGGAATGCCGCGCCGAAGAACGCGGCGGCGAGATCATCCATCTTCGCCGGGAGCGGCCGCAGGACGTAGATGCGCGAGTCCTGCCCGTCATCCCACGCGACCATGCGGAAATCATAGACGTGGCGGCCGGGCTCCGCTTCCAGAAAACCATCGGTCGCGCCGTCGTACCAGCAGGCGATGAGGCTGCGCGGAAAGCGCACCGGCGCGGCGGGATCGTATTCAGTCACGGGAGTGCATCCAGCGCGGGATAGAAAGCAAAGGCGGGCTCGCGCAACGCACGGGAGTCCGACCAATTTATCTAGAGAGAATGAATCCGCGCTCAAACAGCGGGAACCCCCGACACGGCGCTATTCGCGCACCGTTCGGGGCTTCAACTGCATCCGGGGCGAGGTTCGTGCGCGCCGCGTAGATGGCTCGGCGGATGGTAGATCCTTCACTCGCGCATGAGCTGGTGCGGGCGGAGAGCCCGGCGTACGCTCACTCAGGATGACATCATGTGGTGTGGTGGCGGAGCACGGTGCACGGATGCAGTTCCGACGCAGTTGAAGCCCCGATCGTGGACGCGACAGCGGCCGCGAGTCGGGGGTTCCCGCTTCTGGAGCGGCGGATTCATTTGCTCAGGATAGATCGCGCCCGGACACATTGTTGGTCCACACCGGGGCGAGGAACAGCAACGGAATGCATCACACAGAGTTAACGGAGTCAACAGAGAACAACGGTTTTAACTGTGAACTCTGTTAACTCTGTGTGAGACTGTCTGTTCTCTGCCCGATCGAAGCAGCCCCCCGGCAAACCTGCGCCGGGGGGCTGCTTCGATCGGATCAACCTCGCCGGTTACTGCACGGCGGGCTTGGAAACGGACTCGTACAGGCCGTTGAACAGCAGCTTGAACGTGCCGTGCGGCTGCGCACGGAACGCGATCTCCGGCCCGAACAGGTACAGCGTCCCCCGGCCCACGTCGGCCGACACGACCGCCGCGCCGTTCTGCAGGTACTGCTGCCCCCACGCCCATCCGCTGCGCAGCGGCGTCGCCGAATCGTACCACGCCACCCGCCGCACGCCGCGCGACGCCGCGTCCGCGCCCAGCCGGAACACCGGCGAGTCGTCGAACATCACGTCCGCCTGCGTTTCCATCCCCCACGCCACCGGCGCCGTGTTGTCGACCCGCACCTGCAGCAGCGAGCCGGGGATGAAGAACTTTTCGCGCGGCAGGTGGCGCTGCTCGCCGTTCTGCCCCGCCTCCACCATGGCGTCTTCCACCGGCAGCCCCAGGTGGCGGGCCAGCGCGGTGCTGGAGCCAATGGTGAGCACTGTGCCGCCGTTCTCCAGGAACTCGCGGATCTTGGGCACCGTGCGCTCGATGGTGACGTTGCCCACCTGCGTGCGCAGTTCCGCCGGCAGCGTGGCCGGGTCCGGCATGAAGGCGTTGGTGCCTCCGCGCGGATCGCGCTCCGGAATGGCGCCGTCCACAAAGACGATGACGTCGTACTTCGGGTTCAGGTTCCCCGCGTCCAGCTCCTGCTGAAACACCTGCTGGTACGGAAAGCCGAACTGCTCAAAGATCCACCGCGTCCAGCCGCTGGGCATGCTGCCGCCGTAGCGGTCCCACAGCGCGATGCGCAGCGGCCGCAGCCGCGTGGCGCCGGACGGGCGCGCGCCGGTGCCCACGGTCAGCCCCAGCGAATCGGCCAGCGCCTGCACCTGGGCGCGCGGTACGCTGCCGCTGACCCAGAAGTCGCCCGCCTGCGCGCCGCGCGCCGCCTGCCGCACGCGCCACACTTCCTGCCCCGACGCCAGCAGCCGGTTGACGGCCGTGAAGGCATCGTTCTGCCGCGCCGTCAGAATCCATCCGCCGCTCCCGGAAGCCACGCGGCCGGCGGGGCGGGGCACGTTCCACTCCGTCACCGGCTGGAACGGGCCGCTGAAGCCTTCCAGCACGCGGTCGAACTTCACGCCCATCTGGTAGGCCAGCGTCCATCCCGCGTTGTCATACGGGGGAATGGGCGGGCCGCCCTGGTACAGAAAGTCGTTGGGATGGTCCTGCGGCTCGAACATGTCCATCACGTGCGGGCGAAACGGCTGCGCCGCCATCACCACGTACGATCCCGCCGCGTACCGCTTGCCCGCCACGGTGAACGGCGCCGTGGCCCGCTGCACCTCCACGCCGTTCTCGCGCAGCGCGTCGATGAACTTGCCGGCCGTGGCAAAGTCCGCCTGGTCGCTGGGGATCACGTAGCCGCGCGCGTCGCGCCACTCGGGGCGGTGCAGCAGCGCCTGGTAGCGCGCCGATTCCACCGGGTTGGCGGCGCCGGCGAACTGCCCGCCCGACACCATCACCGCGTTGGCCTCGCCCGGCGCCGCGCCGCGCTCGGCGGCGATGGCGGCGCGCACCGAATCCACGTGGCGCGGCATGACGGTCCACTCGTCGCGCTGGCCGCGCTGCACCGAGTTGCGCGCCATGCGCCACATGTTGGTCAGCAGCGTCTGCCGGTAGCGCGACGCGTAGTCCAGCACGGCGTAGTTGGCCGTGATGCTGTAGTCGATGCTGCGGCGGAAGTGCCACTGCTGCGGGGCCACCGGCGAGGGCAGGTCGCCGCTGGGAATCTGCCGCGCGGGGACGAAGGCCACGTCCATGGGCGTGGGATTGCCGATCGTTTCCGTCAGCAGGCCGATCATGTTGTGAAAGTAGGCCGTGGTGCGCAGGCCGCCGTTCCACCACGTGCTGTAGTTGCTTCCCTTGCGCTGCGTGACGCCCGGCTTGTCCTCCGCCAGGAAGCGGTTCTGCATCGCCGCGCCCACCATGTCGATGCCGCTGACGATGAGCGGGTCGTAGTTGAAGTTGAACGGGTCGCGAAAGGGCGGGGCGAACATCACCGTTCCCGTGGGTCCGGTCTGGTGATGGTTGTACACGATCTGCGGCAGCCACTCGTGGTACATCACGCGGTTCATGTTCTCCGTCTCGGGCTGCGTCGAGGCGTAGAAGTCACGGTTGTTGTCGTGGCCGATGTACTTCTGGTACAGCCGCGGAATCCCCGCCATCGTGCGCTGCTGGGGATTGGGATTGCGCGTGTACCAGTTGCTCACCAGCTCCATGCCGTCGGGATTGGCGTGCACGGCCAGGATGATCACGTCGTCCAGAATGCGGCGCGTTTCGGCGTCGTCGCGGCTGATGAGCTGCCACACGGTCTCCATCAGCTGCTGCGCGCCCAGCACTTCGCTGGCGTGCAGGCCGCCGTCGATCCACACGATGGCCTTGCCGTCCGCCGCCAGCCGCGCGGCGGTCGTGCTGTCCACGCGGCCCATGGCCAGGGTGCGGCTGATGTCGCGGTAGCGTTCGGCGTCGCGCAGGTTCTGCGGGCTGCTGACGATGGCCATCACCTGCTCGCGCCCCTCCGCCGTGCGCCCGATGCTCATCACGCGCATGCGGTCGCTCTGGCCGTCGAGCTTGCGCCAGTACTCCACCAGCTGCTGGTAGTTGGGGAGCACGTAGTCGGCGCCGATCTGGTGGCCGAACTGCTGCTCGGGGGTGGTGAGCGTCTGCTGCGCGGCGGCGCGTGCGGCGCCGGCCAGTGCAAGCGCCACCACGGCCGCGGACGCGCCGCGCCTGATTGTGGACGGGATCAAATCCCCACTCCTGGTAGGTTGGCTGAAGTCGGCATGCGGGTACAATCGAGGACGGCTCCGGGCGTGTCAAGCAGACGCGCGGAGCCGTTGAAGGCAAGACATTCCCTTGCCCTGATCCGTTGGATGAGGGAACTGCCGTTTCACGCGGAGCTCTTGGAAGGAACTGCCGTTTCACACGGAGGACACGGAGGAGGCACGGAGGTCACGGAGGAACAGATCAACAAAAAAGCCTCACACAGAGACGCAGAGCCGCAGAGGAACAGCAGAGCGAACGATCAACTCTCTTTCGTTCTTCTTTCTGTTGGTCTTTTCTCTGCGCCTCTGCGGCTCTGTGTGAGGTTCTTTCGCTTTTCCTCCGTGCCCTCCGTGTATCCTCCGTGACCTCCGTGTGAAACGGCAGTTCACCCCGCCACGTCCACGAAGCGGATCTCGGGCTGCGACGGGATCTCGCCGATCTGCGCCGCGAGTTCGTAGAAGTGGTTCAGCCCCCGCAGCATCGGCTCGTCCAACTCGTACGAGAGGTCGGCCCAGTAGCGGTCCAGGAACTCCGCGCTGAACCCGAAGTGCTCCGCGTAGCGCCGCGCCAGTTCCGCCCGGTTCGCCAGCCCGTACGCCCGCGACTCCAGCAGCGCCGCGTGCAGATCGCGAAGCTGCGCGTCCGTGCCGCCGCCCGCCTGCCACACCGCAAAGGCGAACGGCAGCCCGGTGTGCGCCATCCACTCCGCGCCCAGGTCAAAGCGCGTCGGCACATCGGGAAACAGATCGGCCCGCAACGCCACGTCGCCAATGAACAGCGCGCCCTCCGCTCCGGCCGCGAACGGGTCCTCCGTCGCCTGGTCGAACCACACGAACTCCGGCTGCACGCCCCACCGCACCCGCAGCAGCACCTTGAGAAGCACCACCGAGGTCGCGGAGGCGGTGGGCATGGCCACGGTGCACCCGTCCAGCTGCTCCGGCGGCCGTCGTGTCAGAAACTGGATGCTGCGCACCGGTCCGCGCGAGCCGATCACGAAGTCCGGCAGCACGCGGTAGTCCCCCGCGTGCCGCGCAAACTCGATGCTGGAGCACGGCGCCACGTCGATCTCGCCGCGGTCCAGCAGGCCGTTCAGGTACGAGGGCACGCCTTCGGTGATCCGCACGCCGGCGGGCGGCCCCCGGTCGATCAATCCCGCATGCACGGGAAAGCAGTTGCTGTACGTAATGTGCCCCAGCCGGAGCGGCGCGTCTTCATCATCCATCAGAAGCGATCCCGCATTGCCTGTGTGTGCGGCGCCCTCCGCCGCGCGCGGACGAGAATGCCCGCGCGCGGGTGCGGTGTCAACGCCGTCCCGGAGAAGGGAATGGCGATTGCGAAGGACCCGGCCCGCGCCGCGCAAGTGAGCGGCCACGGATGCACACACCGGGGGACGGAAATTCGATGGCGAACGAGCATGCAAACGGCGGCGGCACCGAGGATGTCCGCGGCTGGCTGGTGATTGCCGGCGACGGCACCATGCTGGGGACGGTGGCCGACATGGTGGCCGGTCCGGGAGCCGCGGGGCCGGATTTTCTGGCCATCGCGCTGGATGCCTCCGTCGCCCGCCGGCCCGGGGGAAAGACGGTGTACGTGCCGTCGTCCGCCGTACGGCTGGACCCGGTGGTGAGCCGCGTGCACCTGGACGGCGTCACCGGGGAGGCGGCCGCGCGCCTTCCCGCGGAGCCCACCGCCGGCCCTGTTCCCGAACTGCACTCGGCGGACGCGGCCATCGGCGCTCCGGCCGCGGCGGAACGCGTCGTGGACGGCGAGGCGCGCATCGTCGTCAGCGAAGAGCAGCTGCAGGTGGGCAAGCGCATCGTGGAAGCGGGCGAGGTGCGCATCCGCAAGCACGTGGAAGCCGAGCAGGTGCGCGAGTCCATCTCCGTCATGCGCGAGGACGTGACGGTGGAGCGCCGCCCGGTTCCCGCCGGCGTCGGGCTGGAGCCGCGCACCGAGGGCGACACGCTCTACGTCCCCATCGTGGAAGAGGAACTGGTGGTCACCAAGCGCCTGGTCGCCCGCGAGGAGCTGGTGATCCGCAAGCGCCAGGTGATGGAGGAGCAGGTGATCGAGGAAACGCTGCACCACGAGCGCGCCGAAGTCCTGGGCCCCGACGACGTGGACCAGACGCCGCGCTGATCCGCGATCGATGGATGACGACGAGCGCCGTCCCGGAATCCGGGCCGGCGCTCGCTCGTTTGCCGATGGTCATCGCTCGCGCTTCCCACGTCATCGGTCGATTCTCCTCGCCACCAGGATGACAGCATCAGGTGTGATGAGTCGATCACCCCGAACTCAGATCGCCTCATCGACGGCAGCGGGGGGGGGATACGAATCCGCCGCGCCACCCGAAAGACGGCGGCGCGGCGGCAGCGGAAAGAACCGAGTGTCTTGCCGTCCGCGATCGAGGCGGACGGCGTGGGAGAATAGGTCAGGGCGCCGCGGTTTCCGCGTCGGCGAGGCGCTCTTCGCCGCGAAAGCGGGGGACGGCGTCGGGCACCGGCTCCAGGCCGCCCAGCACGTCGTGCAGCACGTTCCCCAGCAGCGGATGGCCCCAGTAGTCCACGTGCGCCCTGCCCAGCCGCCGCGCGTCCGGGTCCACCGTGTTGCGGATGAAGCGCGCGCGGTGCCGCAGGTCCCGCGGTGTCGGGTTCGGAATGTCGTACAGGTTCAGCGGCCCGCTGATGGGATCCTTCCAGGTGTGGATGTTCACCCAGTAGTCCGGCCGGTGGTCGTAGCTCTGAATCAGCGGCTGCATCGCCTCCGCCAACGCCTCGCGCACCGGCGCGTCCTTGAGCTGCGTGCGAAAGATGAACGCCGTCTTGTCCAGCGGCGACCCCAGCGTAAGCAGCAGCCGCGTGCGGTCGCGCACCCGCAGCCGCTTCTCCGGCGAGGCCAGCAGGTCCTCGTTCAACATGGAGTTCAGCGTGTCATAGGCGACCACCGAGCCCAGCGAGTGGCCCACCACGTACACCTCGCCGTACTCCTCGCCTCCGGCCGGCGCGCGGGCGCCGTACACGGCGCGGGCCAGGTCCAGCGCCACCTTTCGCACGGCAAAGCGCACCTCCGCGAATCGGTTGACCTTGTGTGATGACACGTATGCCGCCACGTCGCCCACGTACTGAAAGTACAGCTGCCGCATCTGCCAGGTGATGGCGGCCAGCATTCCCCATCCGTCGATGACCATCACCAGCCGCCATCCCAGCCCGTCCTGGCGCGCGCAGGCGGCCAGCAGAAACGGCATCACCAGCCACGTGGCGAAGAACACGCTCCACCCCGTGCACAGCACCGCGAACGCCGCCACCAGCTGCGTGATGGTCCATGGCGGCAGCGGAAACGTCCGCTTTCGGCCAAAGATGTGGCGCGTCATCACCCCGGCGCGGGCGTACCGCATGCCGCGCCGCCACGCGTCGAGCAGAAAGCTGGTGACGTCCGCCGCGGTCACCTTGCCCTCGGTGAGCGGCGCCCAGTACGCCTCATACAGGTGCACGCTGCGCAGCTGCCCGCCCGGTGTCGTAATCTGCATTTCCGCGCGCGGCAGATGCTGGTCGCCCAGGCGCGCCAGCCGCACGGAAACCGGGGGCGCCCGGCGGTGGCGCCTGCGTTCGGCGCGCGCGATGGCCTTGGCCACGCAGTCCAGCGTCTCGAACGGCACCTGCTGGCCCATCCCATGGCAGATCAGGATGGCGACCGGCTTGCCGTCCGCGTTGTCGATGGTTGGCGCATTCTCCCTCATGGGTCGGAGCCGGACGACTCGCGGGGAGCGCGCGGGGCGGTGCTGGCCACGCGCCGCGTCTGGGGCGCGGTTACGGGCGTGGCGAGCGAGCGATCCAGTTCATCAGCACTCATGATTCACCTGCCGTCTTGGTGGACGGTGTGGACGCATGCGGCCGTCGCAAGCCGCTGCGGGACCACGGCGTGGATGCCGGTCCGGCGAAAAGGGTGAGGTGTGTGCAAGTGGGGGTGTGATATGAAGATACGCTACTCTCCGCGCACTTGGTAGCGTCACGAAGCGACTCATTGCGCGCGGGCGTCCACCTCTTCTGGAGCGGGGATGGAGAGCGTTTCGGTCGATTGACCCATGCGGCCCCGCGCGGCTCGCGCCTCGTCCCCGAACCGCGCGGGATCGGTGTACGCGGCCCGTCCTCTCCGGATGACAACGGCGCACCGCCACGGATGGATGGCGGTGCGCCGATCCCGTTTTTTTCCAACTGCTTGCGATGGAATCCGCCGATGGGACCACCGGTTGCCTTGCCGGGTGCCGTCCCCGGGCGATGACGCCACACGGGGCGCGGTGCACGATATCGATCAACCCCGTTCCTGCGGCGTACGATGAACACCCATCCGAGGACCCGAATCTCTCTTCCGCGGCTTCGCGCCGCTGCAGTTCTTCTTGTGATCGGCCTGGCCGCGTGCGGCGACAATCCGGCCGGCAGCGGTGGCGGGAATGGCGGAAACGGTGGCGGGCAGCCCCAGCCGGCGCCCGTATCCACCGTCACCGTCGATCCCCAGCAGGTGACCCTCGAGATCGGCATGCATCGGCTGATCGGCGCGCGCACGCTGGCGGCGGACGGCGCCGAACTCACCGGCCGCGCGGTCACGTGGAGCAGCAGCAACCCGGCCGTCGCCGAAGTCAGCGCGGCGGGGCAGGTGACGGCGCGCGCCACCGGCATCGCCATGATCCGCGCCGCCGCCGAGGGCCGCTTCGCTGAAACGCGCGTGGAAGTGCCCGCGCCGGTGTCGCGGGTGCAGGTGTTGCCGGGCACGCTGGCGCTGCGGGTGGGGGAGAACGGGGTGCTGCAGGCGAGCGCCTTCGGCCCCGGCGGCGCGCCGGTAACCGGGCTGCCGGTGCAGTGGACGAGCCTCAATCCGGCGACCGCCACGGTGGCCGCGGACGGTCGGGTGACGGCGCTGGACGCGGGCGAGGCCCGCATTCGCGCCACGGTGCTGGGCGTGTCGGCCGAGGCGCTGGTGCAGGTGAGCCCGCCGCCTCCGCCGCTGGTTCACCACGTGTCCGTCACGCCGACGATGGTGCAGCTCAAGGTGGGCGAATCGTGGAGCTTTACGGCGCAGCCTCTTTCCGCCGCCAACCAGCCGGTGGAGGCGCCCGCGGCGGCGTGGTCCAGCAGCAACCCCGCGGTGGCCACGGTGACCGCGGATGGGCGCGTGCAGGCCCGCGCGGTGGGGACGGCCATGATCCGCGCCACCATCGCCGGGGTGACGGGCGAGGGTTCCGTGACGGTGGCCGCCGAGCCGCCCCCGCCGCCGGACCCGGTGGTGTACGACCTGGTGACCATGGATGGGCAGTCGCTGCCGGCGGCGCTCTACACCCGCAGCCTCCCCGGCGGGGTCACGGGGACCGTGCGGATTCAGGGCGGATACTTCAAGCCGGATGCGTTCGACGCGGCGGGGCGCGCGCACTACGAACTGGCGCTGTTCTCCTCCACCTTCCTGCCGGACGGATCGCTGCGCGACAGCGAAACGTACTTCGACGAGGGGACGGCCGAGCGCCAGAGTGACGGCAGCGTGCTGCTGCGCTCAAGCATGCACGCCGGGTTCACCTTTACTGCCCGCGGCGGCGGCGTGGGGACCATCATCGTCCGCCAGACGCTGGGCGGCGAAGGCCCGGTCCGCGAGTACCTCTTCCGCGCCGACTGACGCGCGTGACCGCACAGATGCACAACGAAGCGCCCCGGCCAGTCCTGGCCGGGGCGCTTCGTTCGTAGGCGAACCTGCGACGGAACTCTAGTTGCCCGCCGTCTTCTCCGCGGCTGCACTCGGCGCCGACACCTCAAGGACATCCGCTCTGCGGAAGATGAGCCCGTAACCCGTCGCGGGGTCTCTGAGCCGCACCTCGGTTCCCTCCGCATGTCCCTGACGAGCAACCATCTCCGCGCCACGCGCGGCGACAGTTGTGGTCGTCACCGTCGTAGTCGCGACGGCGGTTGTGGACACGGTGGTCGTCGTGGTGGGGGAAGCGAGGGTGGGAGTAAGGGTGAGGTCCCCCGCTTCAGATCGCGTGAATGTTCCGTTCTCAACGGTGGCGACAGGCGGTTGCGCCGACTGTACGACTCCGGCTGCCGTCGTCGTGATCTCACGCGTCTGCAACTCGAGCCGGTATGTGCCGGGCTCGTCGTCATCCTTTCCAGGGTTCATGGTGAGCATTCCGAAAAGAATCTGTTTCTGAACGGTTCCCGAACTCACGGCGCTCACTTGTACGGCCGCGGGGAGGGTAAGCCCGTCGACGCTGACCAAGCGCCATACTTTGGGCGGTACTTTGTCGGGCTCGTGCTTCCTCACATCCAATTGGAATCCAACAGATACCTGCAGCGCGCTCAGGTCCAGTTCCCGTGGGAATGCCCTTGGAAGCTTACCTACGGCGCTCGCGAACGTGTAATCCAGGCTCGAAAACCTTCGCCAGCGGTACGCCGGCTCAATGAAGATCGCGCCTCGGCCGATTTCCCCGTACAAACCAACCGTCGCCCCCAGTTCGAATGTGTTGCCTTTGACTCCGTACTCCAACGCGGAGTCGCCATATGCCTGTGCGTTCACCAGTTCAACCAACCCCATGTTGCCGCCCAGGTACATACCCACGGGACCGAGACTGATGTTTGTGTAGTAAGCGGAAACGGTGGGAAACGTACGCATGGAGGCACGAAAGTCGAGCGAGTCCCGCATTCGGCCAAAGCCGCTCAGATACCCTGCTCCCAAGCCGAGTTCCCAGTGTTCACCAGCGCTGTCTCCCACGTCGATAAGAACTTCTACCCCGGCTCCGCAGAGCGCATTCGAGAAGAACGCGCAACGCCCGTCTTCCGTCATGTAGGAGTTCGTCAGCCGCCCTGTCTGCCCCGATACGGCAACACTGTGAACTTTGTCAAAAAGCTTACTGACGGTCTCGAACTGTGCTGATCCGGCACGCGGTGCGAGAAGGGCGGCTGCCAGGAGAATGCTGGAAAGCGGGCGTGATCTCATGGGTGCTCCAGATGAAGGTGGGAACCGTAGAGACGAGCAGTGTTGGGATCGGGTGTCACCAGGACGACGACACCCAGCGCATTGAGGCGGACTGCGTTTCTTTCTCGACGACGAGTTGTACGCGAAGAAGATGCAGGTGAATGTAGAGACGTGCAACAGTTCTGTTCTGCCCTGCGCAACAAGGTCAAACAGCAACCCTGCATGTAGTTGCATCGGAGGTTGTACGTACCTTCCTGGATGCAAGGGCGCCCCGGCCAGTGCTGGCCGGGGCGCTTCGTTTTGTGCTGCTGAATGCCTGCAAGCGGTGAAGCCTACGCCTCGCCCTTGGCCTCGTAGTCGTCCTTGAGCTGCGCGACCACGGACGGGTCGGCCAGGGTGGTGGTGTCGCCCAGGGTGCGGCCCTCGGCAATGTCCTTGAGCAGGCGCCGCATGATCTTGCCGCTGCGCGTCTTGGGCAGGTCCGCCGTGTACAGGATGGTGTCCGGCCGCGCGATCGCGCCGATCTTGCGCACCACGTGGTCGCTGATCTCGCGCTTCAGCTCTTCCGTGGGCTCCAGCCCCTCCTTGAGCGTCACGAACGCGGCCACGGCCTGCCCCTTCAGCTCGTGCGCCTTGCCCACGACGGCGGCCTCCGCCACGGCGGGGTGGTCCACCAGCGCGCTCTCCACCTCCATCGTGCCGATGCGGTGCCCCGCCACGTTCAGCACGTCGTCGATGCGCCCGATCACCCAGAAGTAGCCGCGCTCATCCCGCTTGGCGCCATCGCCCGGAAAATAGACGCCCTCGCCCGGCTGCGTATCATCCCCCGATCCCACGGTCTCGCCCTGCCACTTGCTCCAGTACGTTTCCTGAAAGCGCACCGGGTCGCCCCAGATGCCGCGCAGCATGCTGGGCCAGGGCCGGCGGATGGCCAGAAAGCCGCCGCCCGCGGGAATGTGCTCGCCGTGCAGCGACAGGATGTCCGCGCGGATGCCGGGAAAGGGCGTGGTGGCCGAGCCGGGCACCGTTTCCGTCACCCCGGGAAGCGGCGTGATCATGATGGCGCCCGTTTCCGTCTGCCACCACGTGTCCACGATGGGGCAGCGCCCGCCGCCCACGTGCTCGTGGTACCACATCCACGCCTCGGGGTTGATGGGCTCGCCCACGCTCCCCAGCAGCCGCAGCGACGACAGATCGTACTTGCGCAGCCACTCCGCGCCCCACTTCATGAACGCGCGGATCGCCGTGGGCGCGGTGTACAGGATGGTGACCCGGTAGTCCTGAATCAGCTTCCAGAAGCGGCCACGGTCCGGCGCGTCCGGCGCGCCCTCGTACATCAGCACGGTGGCGCCGTTGGCCAGCGGGCCGTAGACCAGGTACGAGTGCCCCGTGACCCAGCCCACGTCCGCCGTGCACCAGTACACGTCGTCCTCCTTGAGGTCGAACACCCACTTGGTGGTGGCGTACGCCTGCGTCAGGTAGCCGCCCGTGGTGTGCATGATCCCCTTGGGCTTGCCCGTCGTCCCTGACGTGTAAAGGATGTACAGCAGGTCCTCGCTGTCCATCTCCTCCGCCGGGCAGTCGGCGGACGCGGCATCCACCACCTCGTGCCACCACAGGTCGCGACCCTCCGTCATCACCGCGCCGCCCACGGGCGCACCGTCCACGTGGCGCTGGATGACGAGCACCTTTTCGATGGACGGACAGCCGCCCTCCTCCGTCAGCGCCTCGTCCGCCGCGCGCTTCAGCGGAACGATGCCGCCCCGCCGGTATCCGCCATCCGCCGTGATCAGCAGCCGTGCGTCCGCGTCGTTGATGCGGTCCCGCAGCGACTCGGCGGAAAACCCGCCGAAGACGACGGAGTGCGCCGCCCCGATGCGCGCGCACGCCAGCATGGCGATGGCGGCTTCGGGGATCATGGGCAGATAGATGGCGACACGGTCGCCCTTGCCGATGCCCAGCGACCGCAGCGCGCTGGCCGCCCGCGACACCTCCGCGTGCAGTTCCTCATACGTGAACGCGCGGCGGTCGCCGGGCTCGCCCTCCCACAGCAGCGCGGTCTTGGTGCGCCGCGGGCCGTCCAGGTGGCGGTCCAGGCAATTGTACGCCGCATTCAGCTTTCCACCCAGGAACCACCTGGCCTGGGGCGGATTCCACTCCAGCACCTGGTCCCACGGCTTCGACCAGTGGAGTTCGCGCGCCCATCCGGCCCAGTACGCTTCCGGGTCCGCCTCGGCGCGTGCGTACACATCAGGGTCGCTGACGAGCGCGCGCGCGGCGAACTCCGCCGGCGGCGCAAAGGTGCGGTCTTCCTGCAGCAGGCTGTCGAAAGTATTCTCGGACATCGCCATCCGGAGGGTCTCCTGTAGTGTCGTCGGCGGGCCGCCGAAGCGGCGCGGGCCTTGCCGCGAAGGCCGCGGCGGGCAATGCTGTGTCCGCGGCCAGCCGGATCGGACGTTCGCTCGCCAAGGTAGGCACGGCCGCGCGCCGTTGCAAACCGCGCTCCCCATTGCCCCCACCACCCGCGCATTCCGAATGCCCGCGACCGCAGCCGACACCTTTGCCCCCGTGGACCGCCGCACCCTCTTCGGAGTGATCGGCGCGTCGTCGGTGGGCACCATGATCGAGTGGTACGACTTCTACATCTTCGGCAGCCTGGCGTCGCTGGTGGCCACGCACTTCTTTCCCCAGGGCAACACCACCCTGGCGCTGCTGCAGACGCTGGCCACGTTCGCCGCCGGCTTCGCGGCCCGGCCCTTCGGCGCGCTGGTGTTCGGCCGGGTGGGAGACGTCGTCGGGCGAAAGTACGCGTTCCTGGTCACGCTGGTCATCATGGGCGGGGCCACGTTCGTCATCGGCATTCTGCCGGGATACCAGACGATCGGCGTGTTCGCCCCGCTGACGCTGCTCGCCCTGCGCCTGCTTCAGGGACTCGCACTCGGGGGAGAATACGGCGGCGCGGCGACGTACGTGGCGGAGCACGTGCCCAACAACCGGCGCGGCTTCTACACCGCGTTCATCCAGACCACGGCCACGCTGGGGCTGTTCGTTTCGCTCATCGTCATCCTTCTGGTGCGCAACGCCATGCCCAAGGACGACTGGGAGCAGTGGGGATGGCGCATTCCCTTTCTTCTCTCCGCCGTGCTGGTGATCGTCTCGCTGGTGATCCGCATGCGGCTGCACGAGAGCCCGCTGTTCGTAAAGATGAAGGCGGAGGGCAAGACCTCCACCTCGCCCGTGGCGGAAAGCCTGGGGAACAGCACGCGCTGGCAGACCATGCTCACCATCCTCTGGGGCGCGGCCGCGGGGCAGGCGGTGGTGTGGTACACGGGGCAGTTCTACGCGCTGACGTGGCTGGAAACGGTGGGCAAGGTGGATTTCGTCGCCACGCGCACCATCGTGGCGGTCGCGCTGGCGCTGGCGACCCCGTTCTTTCTGGTCTTCGGCGCGCTGTCTGACCGCATCGGCCGCAAGAAGGTGATGATGGCGGGAAACCTGGCCGCCGCCATCCTCATCATCCCCATCTTCAAGGTGATGTGGGGATTCACGCCGGCGGGAGGGACGTACAGCCCGGTGGCGCTCACGGCATGCGTGTTCAGCCTCGTCCTGCTGGTGACCGCGGTGTACGGACCGATCGCCGCGTTCCTGGTGGAGTGCTTTCCCGCCCGCGTGCGCTACACCAGCGTCTCGCTCCCCTACCACGTGGGCAACGGCTACTTCGGCGGATTCCTGCCGGTGATCGCCACGGCGATGGCCGCGTATGCCGCCTCGCGCCCGGGGAGCTTTCCGGTGGACCCGCAGTTCGCGGGGCTGCTGTACCCCGTGGCCATCGCCGCCATCACCTTCGTGGTGGGGATGTTTCTGCTGCGCGAGACGTCCAAGCTGGACATCCACAACGAGGAGCACGCGGGGGTGGATACGCGCCGCCAGCCCGCGGTGCTCATCGGGCTGACGGTGCTGACCGCGGTGGCGCTGCTGCTGGCGGATCAGTACCTGCTGCCGACGTTCACCCCCGCGGGCGAGCCGCCGTACGTGCAGTACGTGTTTCGCGCGCTGGTGGTGATTGTGATCGCCGCGGCGCTGGTCCCGCGCATGCTGCGCGGCCGCGGCACCCCCGCCCGTTCATGAGCGACTCCGCCGCGCACCCCGCCGCCTTCGTGCACCTGTGCCGGGAGGCCGTGCGCCAGCTTCGGGCCCTGGAGAGCATGGGGGCGATGGAGCGCGGCGCGGCGCTGGTCCCGATCCGCGCGGCGCTCTCGGAAATCGGGGAAAAGATGGAGGCGCTGGACTGGGAAACGCCGCGCTACGAGCGCGAACAGGCGGCGCTGATGGACGCCGCCAACGCGCTGGGCGCTATCGACCTGGACCGGGGCGGCCCTCATGTGCCACGGTACGTACAGCGCATCGTGGACGACCTGGAGCGCATCGCGACGGGATGACCTTCCGGTGCCGCCCGCTTGGTGCGCTCCCTCCCCGGAAGGAGCGCACGTTTTCTTTTGCGCATCTCACAATCCTAATCAGCCGGTAATTGAAACGGATCAATCGTGTCCAGAGTGGTCCCTTGTTGCTGGCTGGCGGCCGGACCGCCGGAACGGAAGCCGTCCCCACTTGCGGGGATGGCGCGCATTGTCCACTTTGTCATGGTCCGCGGGCACGGAAGGTGTTCGGCCGCCTGCCGCTTGGGACCGCTTCTTTGCGGACTTCCCGCTCTTTGGATGAGGGGGAAAGGGCGGGTGAGGTGACGGTGCGGACGGGTGCAAGACTATGGCGGAGAAAGGAGATACGGGTTAAGATGATCGCGCCTGAAGCCCGCCGCGAAACCGCGGATTTTTCCTGCCCAGCCCGGCCCCGGAGCACCTGATGCGCCCCAGGCGCCTTACCCCTCCCGTTCGGAGAACCACCCGCCGCTGGCGCACGCCGCCCGCGCTGCTGCACGGCAGCGAGGCGTTTGAGGGAGCCGAGATCCTGGAGGAGGCTCCCGCGCCTCTGGGCGTTCTGCTTTTTCACCTGATCCGCGACGTGTACCTGTGGGGGCAGACCCCGCCGGACGAGCGCGACGGCCTGTTCGCCGGCGGCGCCGACGAGGCGCACGCGGAACTGATGCGCACGGTGGCTCCGGAGCCGGCGCTGGAATCCGCCCTGCTCCCGCTGCTGCGGCTTACCGGCGCGCCGGGCGACACGCGCCCGGAGGTGATCGCTCTGGCCTGCCGCAACGCCTCGCAGTGGGCGGACGCGCGCGGGTGGACGGCCACCGCAATCGCCTTTGCGCAGGGCGTGGCCGTGGTGCTGCCGGGCGACGCGGGCGCGTCGTACGCCGTGGGCCGGCTGGCCCGCCGCCGCGCGGAGCACGCCCGGGCGGAAACGTGGTTTCGGCGCGCGGTTTCGCTGGCGCGGCAGAGCGGTGACTGGACGGCGTACACGCAGGCGTTTTCGGGGTTGGGCAACCTGTACCTGATCCGCGGCAACCTTCCCGCGGCGCGCCGCTTTCACCTGCGCTCGCTTCGGGCCGCCCGGCGCCACAGCCTGCGCGACATGCACGCGAGCGCGCTGCACGACCTGTTCGTGATCGCCGCGCAGTCGCAGCAGCCGGAAGACGCGGAGCGCATGGCGCGCGCGGCGTTCGCGCTGTACGGCGCGGGGCACCGCCGGCTGCCGTACCTGGCCGGCGACGTCGCCTGCTTCTGGATGGACAACGGCCGCTTTGAGCAGGCGCAGGCCGTGTTTCACGCGCTGGCGGGGCACATGGATGCCCCGGACGACCGCGAAGTCGCGCTTTCCAACCTGGCCCGCGCCGCCGCCGGCTCCGGCGACCGCCGCGCGTTCGAGCAGGCGTGGACGCAGGCGTGGCGCTCCATGGACGGACGCGAAGCCTCGGAGCACGAGGGGAGCATCGCGCTGGAACTGGCCCGCGGCGCCGCCATGCTGGGTGACTCGGAACGCGCGGAAGCCGCCGCCTCGCGCGCGCTGCGCGTGGCCACGGACCGCGGCGAGTCGCGCACGCGGCTGGCCGCCGAGGCGGTGCTGGACCAGGCCCGCCGCCAGCGCGCCGTACGCACCGCCGAGGCGGCCGCCCCGCGCGCGCCCGAGCCGCCGGAAGAGTTCGCGCTGGACCTTGCGCGCGCCCTGGCCCCCGCCGGCCCGCGATGATCCGCCGCCGCCCCACGCCCACCCCAACCCACGCACCCTGATGAAGATCGGCGCACGTCCCCTCCTGGTGCTGCACAGCAACGAGGCCTTTCGCGAACGGGTCCGCAAGGTGGCGGGCCGGGAGTACACCTTTCAGGCGGTGCCGGACTGGCCCTCGCTTGAAGAAGCCGTGCGCGATTCTCCTCCGTCGGCGCTGGTGGTGGTGAATCCGTACGAGGACGTCAACGGCGGCACCGGGCCGTCGCCCCGGCTGAAGTCGCTGCTGGTGGAGTTTCCCTCCACGGCGGTGTTCGCGGCCATGGAAATCCGCCCGCAGAGGCTGGACGACCTGCGCACGCTGGGCAAGTGGGGCGTGGTGCAGGTCATCTCCATTGCCCACGACGACACGCCGCAGGCCATGGTACAGCGCTTTCGCGCGGCGCAGGGGCGGCCGCTCAAGGCGCTGCTGGAGAACATCCTTCCGCCGGACACCCCGGGGCGCGCCCGCGCCATCGTGGACGCGGCGGCCGAGGTGGTGGCGGTGGGCGGACACGGGCGCGACTTGGCCCGCCAGCTTCGGCTGTCGCGCCGCACGCTGCTGCGCTGGTGCGAGCGCGCGGAGCTTCCGCCGCCGCGCAAGCTGCTGGCGTGGATGCGCATTCTGCTGGCCGCCGAGCTGCTGGACGACCCGGGCCGCACGGTGCTTTCCGTGGCGCACGCCTGCGGCTACTCGTCGGACAGCGGCCTGCGGCGCGTGACGCAGAAGTTCGTGGGCAGCAGCCCCACCGAGCTGCGCCGCCGCGGCGCGTTTGCCCGCTCGTCCAAGGTGTTCGTGGAGGTGCTGGCCAAGTACCGCGAGCCGGCCGCCAACCCGGCCTGACCACGCACGGTCGCTGATCGACAGAAGAGCCCTTTCCCGCCACGCGCGGGAGAGGGCTCTCTGTTTCGGTCGATGACAGGGACGGCGGGCCGGGGCGCTTCGATGGATGCAGATGATCATCCATCTGCCCGACGTGCCGGAGGCGTCGTATCGGATGACGATTGGGTTGCCTGACCCACGCGGCGGGTTCTGGATGCCGGTAGCTTGGGTCCGTGCGGCTGAGGGCGCGCCGCACCCAACCTGACATCAGAACCTGAGGGTATATCCGATGACCGTCACGACCGCGTTCCTCATCCAGCGCATCCTGAGCCCCGCGGGGCCCGCCGGCTTCGGGCCGGTGGTCGGCGCCGCGCCGGCCGCCCCGCGCACGCCCGGCATCACCCCTTTCCGCGCCCCCGCTCCGGCCGCGGCTGACCGGCTGCCGCTCGCGGCCTGAGCGATCGTTCCGCGCAGCGGTTGATCAACAAATCCCCGCTCCACCGTCAGAGGTGGAGCGGGGATTTCAGTTTCCGTCACCGGGCGGGCTCTCGGGATGCGCATCGGACGGGTGATCCCCGAGATCGTCCGCGGGGAGCAGGCGGACGCGGTCGCCGAACGCGGCGGTAAACCAGATCTCCACATCGAGCCGCAGCCGCTACGCTTCCGGCGGTGTCTCCGCGGGCGGGGCGGGAACGGCGTACCCGGCCAACTCATTGCCGTATTCCGCGAACAGCGATGGGGGCCCGGGGACTTCGCGCTTTTCAACCATCGACTGCAGCATCAGCGCGTTGGTGACCGCCTTGCCGCGGAAGTGGTTGTTGGTGACCACGAACACGTCTTCGGTGGGCGCTTCGGCCGCGATCTCCGCCGTGCGCTCGGCCCAGGGCGTCAGCTCCTCCGGCGGATAAAGATAGTCGTACCGCTCGTCGCGCCCGGCCTTTTCGCGAAACCAGTCCTTGTAGTTGCGGCCATGGACGCGCACGTAGCCCACGGGAGAGGTGACGTGCGCGCTGGGCTTGATGCTGTCGTGAAAGAGCGGCTGGTCGATGTTCACGAACCCGATGCCGCGCTCTACCAGCGCGTCAAAGAAGCCGGGGACGTTCCACGTCGCGTGGCGCACCTCCAGCACCAGCGGGTAGTGCCCGAACGTGCGCGTCACATCGTTCAGCCACTCGCGGTTCTCGTCCGTGCGGCGGAACGACCAGGGAAACTGCAGCAGAACCGCGCCCAGCCGCCCGCCCTCCAGCATGGGATCGAACCCGGCGCGAACCTCATCCACTTCGTCCGGCGTCCACGCCCTGGCGCGCTGGTGGGTAAAGCGCTGGTATAGCTTGGCCGCGAAGCTGAACCGCGGGTTGTGCTCCACGCGCCGCATCCAGCTCTGGACGGTGGTGGCCTTGGCCGGCCCGTAGAACGTGGAGTTGATCTCGATCGTATCGAAGTACCCGGCCAGATAGGCGAGCGGATCAAACTTCCTGGGGCGGTCCGCCGGGTAGACGATCCCCTCCCAATCCTTGTACTGAAACCCCGCCGGACCGTACCGGATCATCCGCCGCTCCCGTTGCGTGTGCGCGTGGCTGGCGGCAAAGGATGGGGGCAATCTCCGGACCCGCCGTGCGTGCGGCAGCGCCGGGATGGACGGCTCGTGGCGGTATGTGGTGGATGGCGGCAACACGCGCCCCGCTCCGCCCGCGTCCTGACCCGCACCCCAGCCGCCAGCGCGGATCCGAAACCCGCGGGGGCGCGAATCCGTACAACCGCCGCGCGGCTTGCGTGGGGCGGGCCCGCGAGTGAGATTCCGGGCGCCTGCCCACGTTCCCCACCCCTCGTTCTTGAACGGAGTACGGCCATGGGCCTCTGGGATTTCGTAAAGTCCGAACTGATCGACATCGTCGAGTGGCTGGACAGCACCGGCGGAACCATGGTGTACCGCTTTGAGCGGCACGACAACGAGATCAAGAACGGCGCGCAGCTCATCGTGCGGCCGGGGCAGACGGCGGTGTTCGTGGACCAGGGCCAGATCGCGGACGTCTTCGCGCCCGGCCGGTACGAACTCAAGACCGAGAACCTGCCGCTGCTTTCCACGCTGCAGGGGTGGAAGTACGGCTTCAACTCGCCCTTCAAGGCCGAGGTCTACTTCGTGAACACCAAGGTGTTCACCGACCTCAAGTGGGGCACCAAGAACCCCATCATGCTGCGCGATCCGGAGTTCGGGCCGGTGCGGCTGCGGGCGTTCGGCACCTACGCCATCCGCGTGAGCGAGCCGGGCAAGTTCATTGCGCAGATCGTGGGCACCAGCGGCGTGTTCACGGTGGACGGGATCTCCGACCAGATCCGCAACTTCATCGTTTCGCGCTTTACCGAGGCGCTGGGCGAGGGCAAGATCCCCGCGCTGGACCTGGCCGCCAACTACTCGGAGCTGGGGCAGGCCGTCCGCACGGTGATTGCGCCTGAGGTGGCGGATTACGGGCTGGAGGTGACCACCTTCCTGGTGGAGAACATCTCCCTGCCGGAAGAGGTGGAAAAGGCGCTCGACAAGCGCACCAGCATGGGCGTGATCGGCAACCTGGGCGCGTACACGCAGTTCCAGGCCGCCAACGCCATCGAGGCCGCCGCCAAGAACCCCGGCGGCGGGGCAGGCGAGGGAATGGGGCTGGGGATGGGCTTTGCCATGGCGCAGCAGATGGCCAACGCCATGGGCGGCGCGGGCGCGCCGTCCGCTCCGGCGGGCGGACCGCCGCCGCTTCCCGGCGCCGCGCAGTTCTACATCGCGATGGATGGCAAGCAGGCGGGCCCGTTCGGTCCGGACGTCCTCCGCGGCCATGCCTCCGCGGGGCAACTGACGCGCGAAACGCTGGTGTGGAAGCAGGGGATGGATACGTGGAAGCCGGCCGGCGAGGTCGCCGACCTGCAGCCCATCTTTGGCGCCGCGCCGCCGCCGCTTCCCCCGGTCTGATCCGCCGAAAACGAAAAGGGCTCCCCATGCGGGAGCCCTTTTCGTTTGTCCCCGCCGCGGCGGGAATGGAGTCCGTCCGGCGATCCCCCGGATCAGAGACGCGGGTACTTTTCCTGGTCCGGCGTATCGCTGTCGCGGCTGCCGGGGCGCACCGCGGGGGTGTTCTCGCTCAGCTGGTCCTGCTTGCCCTCGCGCTCCAGGTCGACGCGCTGCTGGTGCGACATGTTGCCGCTGGCTTCCTGCCGCTGCTGGCTGGAACCGGTGCTGGCGCCGATTTCGCTGGCGCTCTTTCCCTCTTCGCGCGCGTCGCGCGCCGCCTGCCGCTTCTGCTCGGGGCTGCCTTCCATGCTCTTGCCGCTCATGCCATCCCTCCCGTGGAGTGAAGTCCATACGATGGGCGAAGATGCGGGCGCAAACCCCATACCGCCGCGCGCACCATGACACCGGCCGACAATGCCATCCGCCTTCGCCCCGCCACGCCGGAAGACGCGGACGCGGTCGCCGCCCTGCTGGGCGAACTGGGCTATCCCACCACGCCGGAGCAGGCCCGGGTGCGTATGGCGCGCATCCGGGACGACGCGGACTATCACACGGTGCTGGCGGAATCGGATGGGGAAGTGCTGGGACTGATCGGATTGCAGCGCGGCTGGGGATACGAGCACGACCGGCCGTTCGTGCGCGTGCTGGCGCTCGTGGTCGCCGGCCGCGCACGCAGGCGGGGCGTGGGTGCGTGCCTGATCGCCGCCGCGGACGACTTCGCCCGCCTGCACGACGCGCACGACATGCACCTGACCACCGCGCTGCACCGCGAGGAGGCGCACCGCTTCTACGAAGGGCTGGGCTTCAATCGCAGCGGCTGGCGCTACACGCGTCCCGTCGGCTGACCTCCGTCATCGACCGGCGGGGTTCGTCAGGAATGTGGATCCGGCCGGCGGTGGCGGGCCGGCGCCCACCTCCATCCATAGAATCCTCGCGAGATGGGCGCCGAAACGTTCCTGATCGCGGCGGCACCCGTCATCAACCCGTCGCGGGCCGGTGAGAAAAGAAGAGCGGCCCTCCCCGGGTGGGGAGGGCCGCTCCTGTCGATCAACCGCCGTCCGTGACCCGGATCAGGTCGTGGGCAGCGAGATGTTGTACTTGGCGTTGATCGCCGCCGCAAAGCTGTTGGCGAGGATCACGTGCGCCGAGGTGGACGGGTGCACGCCGTCGAACGAGATCAGCGAGCCAAAGAAGTTGGGCTCGCCCGTGGCGCCCGTCACCGGGCACGAAAGGCCCACCGCCGCGGTCAGCGCCGCCTGCGTGGTGGCTGTCGCCAGGTCCTGGCACTTGCGCACGAACGTGTAGCGGCCGTTGGTGGCCTTGCGCCCGCGGTAGTCTTCCAGCAGCACGTTGGGGTCCACGTACAGCCAGCCGCGCGCATCCGCCGCCGCCTTGATGGCCGCGTTGAACGCGTTCACGCGGGCCGTGACGATCGCCTGCTCGCTGGTGTCCAGCAGGTACGCGCCGCGGCGGGGGTCGCCCACCGGGTACGCGTTGGGATCGCAGTTGATTTCCGGGAACCCGGCGGCCGTCACGATCTGGAACGACACCATGTTGGCCGACAGCGGGTTCGGCGTTCCCGCGCCCGTGATGGGCGAGCAGTTGGCGTTCACCGGGCGGCCCTGGTACGAACCGCCCGTCTGGCTGGCGGCCAAAAAGAAGTACGCGCCCGGCTGCAGCACCGGCGCCGCGCGGATCGCGTTCACCACGCCGATGAGCATGGCGCCCTGCGGGTTGGCGAAGACGATGGAGTCCACCAGCGTGTTCAGCTGCGACTGGAACTTGGAAAGCGGCGTCAGCGCGCTGTCCGCGCCCGCCGACAGCGGGCCCAGAATGCCGCCCACGCTGGCTTCCAGCGCGTCGTTGTTGCCGATCCACACCGACACGAAGGTGGGGTGCGCGTCGATCATGTGGCGAACCTGCGTGCGCTCGCCCAGCAGCAGCGTGTGCAGGCGGGGCACGTCGCCGGCCACCGGAAAGCGCAGCAGGTCAAGCAGGCGCTCGCCCGGAACCGCCACGTTCTGAATCACCGCGGGCGCGTTGGAGCGCACGCACGTGTCGGCCGTGCCAATGCGGCCGGTGGCGCCCAGCGGCGCCGCGAACGGGCGCGGGCAGCCGGGAAAGCGCACCAGCGGCGAGGTGAACGTCGCGTTCGCCTTGTTGGCCAGCAGCACCGGGTAGGCCCGGAGCTGAATCGTGTCGTTCACGCCGCCGGACTGGTAGCCGGCGGTGATGGAGTTGCCCATCGACACGTAGCGCTGGAACAGGGCGCCGCCGGTCGCCGGCTCCACCGGGGCCAGCAGCTCGTCCGCGTCACCCACGCACGCGCCCAGCAGCACCGCGCCGGCGAGCGCCGCCGCGCGCAGCGCGGTCCGCGATCTCTTCTTCATGCGATCTCCTTGAAGCATTGCCGTTCAGTCGTGGATGCGTGTCAGGGCTGCCGCATGCCGCCGAAGCGGTACGCAAGCGTGAAGTTGAACACCATGCCGTCCGCCTCGTAGATCCCGGCGCGCGGGCCCTCGGGGATCACGGCGCCGGCACGGTCCGGCTGCTTGATGTACTGCCCGGACGCGTCAAAGCTCAGGGCGTTGCTCAGCTTGTAGCCCAGGCCCAGGCTCCAGTAGTTGCGCTCGCCCTCGGGCAGGAACGGCGTGGCGCGCGGCGAGGCGGCCTCGTTCCAGCGGAAGCCGGCGCGCACCATCAGCTCGTTGGTGGCCTGGTACTCGGCGCCGAAGCGCAGGGTGTTGGCGTCGCTGTAGCCCAGCGTAAGGGTGTCGGGCGTCGACGTTTCGAAGTTCACCGGGAACGCGTCGAAGCTGCTCCAGTAGGTGCGCTGGTAGTCCAGCGCCAGGCCCAGGCGCGACGTGGGGCGGTGGCTGACGCCCACCACCAGCATGGCCGGGAAGTCGATCTGCGTGCTCACGCCCTGGTCGGCCGGGAACTGCGCGCCGATGGCGCCGTCCACCAGCGGATTGTTGGTCAGCACCTGCGTGAAGTCGGCGTCGCCGTCCATCTCGATGTTGGCCTGGCCCAGGTAGCGGGCGGCCAGCCAGGTCTTGGGCTCCAGGCGCAGCATGGCGCCCACGTGGTACGTCCACCCGGTGCCGTCGCCGGCCAGGTTCACGTCCGCGATCTCGGTGTTGCCCAGGCCCAGCGCCGCCGGGCCGAACTGGCGGCGGTTCACCTCGATGCTCCCCATCACGTAGTCCACGCCCGCGCCCACCAGGAAGCGGTCGGGCACCACCTGGAAGGCCACGGTGGGCTGGATGTACAGGCCCTTGAACTGGTTGTCGTAGCCGGTGAAGCGGCCTTCGAAGTTGGGGCCGTCGCAGCGCGGCTCGTCGGCCGGGCACACGTCCCACTTGAGGCCCAGGCCGTACGGCGCCAGCGCCGCGATGCCCACGGCGGTGCGGTCGTTCAGGCGGTAGTTGAGGTACGCCTGCGGAACCAGCTTGATTTCCGGGTCGCGGTCAAACGACGTTTCGCCGCTGGCGGGGATCATCCCGGGGTCGTAGCGGAACGTGTTGCTGCTGCGCACCACCGCCAGGCCCACGTTCACCGCGGACGGGGACATCGCCATGGCGGCCGGGCTGAAGAACACCGCCGAGCCGTCGTCGCAGGGCAGCGCCACGCCGGCGCTCACGCGGCCGCTCATGCAGGCGCTCTGCTGGTCTACGCTGGAGCCCTGCGCGTGCAGGGGGGTGCCGACGGCCACGCACGCGGCGACGGCGGCGCTGGCGATGGCCAGACTTCGTCTCATACGAGTCTCCTGGGGGTGGTGGCAGCGAGTTCCGACGGGCCGCGCCCGGGCCGGTTGCGGTTCGCTTATTTGGGCTTGATACGCGGGAAGGTGTGCGCGACGGGGGACGATAGCCTGTATCCGGTGCGCTCGTCAAGCAAATATGTCCGCGCCGGTGACGAAATACACTGAGCGCGGCTCATCTTTCAGCCGCCGCGGGCGCCCAGCGCGACGGCCAGGGTGCCCAGCGCGTTGGCCACCGCCACGGCGTTGGCGGCAATGAAGATGCGGTTGCGCATCCGCACGCTGTACACCAGGAACAGGGTGCTGGCCAGCGACTGCAGCCCGAAGAACAGCGGGTCGATCCCCGCGGGCCCGCGGGTGAGCGCGCGGACAAAGGTGTAGGTGAGCGAGGCCGCCAGGATCAGGCAGGCCGCCCACCCCACGAACTTTACCCAGCCCTGGTCTGAAGCGCGTCGCTGCGGCATGAGTACGGGGTCGCCGGTCTGGTTGGGTGCACGGTCGGGGCGGGCACCCTTGCAGGGCGCGCGCCGCTGGAACCGTTCCTGCGATCCCCCGTTCCGCACTGTTTCAACTCCCGTATCCGACGATCGACGATGCAGCAGGTTACTCTGGGACGCACCGGGCGGCGCGTGGCGCGCGTGGGCCTGGGCGGAATGCCGCTTTCCATTTCCGGACGGCCGGAGCGCGCGCAGGGGCTGGAGGTCGTCCGCCGCGCGGTGGAACTGGGCGTCACGCTCATCGACACGGCGGACGTGTACTGCCTGGACGAGAGCGACGTGGGGCACAACGAGGCGCTGGTTGCCGAGGCGCTGGCCGCCGTTCCGCACCGCGACGACGTGGTGGTGGCCACCAAGGGCGGCCTGGTGCGCCCCGGCGGCCGGTGGGAGTCCGATGCCCGCCCCGGGCAGCTGCGCCGCGCCTGCGAGCACTCGCTGCGCATGCTGGGCACGGACCGCATCGACCTGTACCAGCTGCACCGTCCCGATCCCGCGGTGCCGTTTGCGGACAGCGTGGGGGAGATCGCGCGGCTTCGGGACGAGGGCAAGGTGCGGGCGGTTGGGCTCAGCAACGTGTCGCTCATGCAGTTGCGCACGGCGGAGGGAATTGTTCCCATCACCTCGGTGCAGAACCGCTACAACCCGTGGGACCGCTCATCGGAGCTGGAGGGGCTGATCCGGTACTGCGACCAGCACGCGGTCACCTTTCTGCCCTACAGCCCCGTGGGCGGCGGCCGGCGGGTGAAGCTGCTGCGCGAAAGCGAGGAGCTGCGGCGCATCGGCGGGGAGCACGGGGCCACGCCCGAAGAGCTGGTTCTGGCGTGGATCCTGGGCGTTTCGCCGTCCATCGTCATCATTCCCGGGGCGAGCCGCACGGCCAGCATCGAGAGCAGCGTCCGCGCGGAGGCGCTGCGGCTGGACGAGCGGACGCGGCGGGAACTGGAAGACGCCTTCCGCGCGCTGCCGGAGTAGGGGGACGTCGCCGCCGCGGCATTGCCAGCGCGGCGGCGCTCCCGCTACCATAGCCGTGATCTCCGTTCGGCCCGGCCGCGCCGGGCTCCCTCCTTTCGCGAGCCCTCCCATGAAGAGCTTTCTTGCCGCGGCCCTGGCCGCCGTCCTCGCCGCCGCGGCGCCCGCGAGCGCGCAGGACCCCACCGGCCGCGCCCTGGTGACGGCCAAGCTGGACACGGTCACCGCCGCGCTGGCCCCGTCGGGCTTCGCTCCCGCGGGCGCGCCCACCCTCATCAGCATCGCCGCCGACAACTCCACCGAGGTGCAGATGCAGGTGCAGGCCGGCAAGGGGTACGTGATCGTGGGGATCTGCGACGAGAACTGCGGCGATCTGGATCTGCTGGTGCTCAAGGCGGATGGCACCACGGTGGGCCAGGACGTGGCGGAAGACAACGCGCCGCTGGTGACGTACGTGGCCACCGAGAACACCACGCTGCGGGTGCGGGTGAGCATGGCGGGATGCACGGCCGCCTCCTGCCTCGCGGGCGCCGCGCTGTACACGGGCGATCCGGCAGCCCTCCAGTAGAGATTCCGGTCGATGGAAGAAGGGGCGCGGCTTCGGCCTCGCGTCTTTTCGGCTGTCTGGGACGAAAGGCCCCGCATCATGTCCCGATGCGGGGCCTTCGCGTGTGCCGCCGCCGCCCGGCGCTGATACCGGGAGCCGCTTTACATCATTCGATAATAGTCTTAAAATGAAATGCGTTCTGCGGGCCGGCTCCAACCCTGGGGCCGAATCAGTTCGCGGCCAAGGTGCCTGTCTTCAATCGTGAGGATTACAGGATGCGTGGAGCAATGAAGATCGCTGGAACGATGGCGTTCGCGCTGGTGCTGGGGGTTGCCGGCGGATGCTCGGATGGTCCGCTCACTCCGTCCTCGTCGGCGGAGGCCACGGGAGCCACGCCGCGGGCGACGGCGCTGAGCGCGTACATCACCGGTCCCACGTCGGTCGTGGCGGACGGCAATTACACGTGGTACGCCAATCCCTCCGGCGGCAACGGTGTGTACACGTACCAGTGGCAGTACCAGGTGGCGGGCAGCTTCGGGTGGACCAACGTGGGCACGGCAACGAGCTACACGCGTCGCGTAGGGCACAACGCGCCGACGTTCCATCTCCGCTTGGTGGCGACTTCCGAAGGCACGAGCGTCACGCCGACCATTCAGGTGGTGGTGACGGGCGGCTGTGACCCGGCCACCTGCTGAGACATCGGGAAGGCAGGGTCGGACGGCGGGACGGCGTCTGCTGTCTGGATGCGGACGCGAGGCGGATAATCATCCCCAGCGGAAACATCGCCCGCGCCGCGTCGCGGGAAATAAGAAAGGGGCCGCCGGATGACCGGCGGCCCCTTTTTCGTTTCTACGGATTGCCTCAGTCCGCGGCCACCGCGGCGGCGGATTCGCGCCAGGCACGCAGGCGCGGCGCCAGCGTAGTGCGCGCGGGTGAGGGCCGGTAGGCGGAGAGCGACACCAGCGACGGCGGAGTGAACGAGCGCCAGCGGCGCGTTCCCACCTGGTCGCCCAGGTCGCGGGCCAGCGTGTGCAGGCGGCTCTGAGCGTGGTCGCGCTGCGGCGCGTCGCCGCAGTCCAGCGCGATGAGAAGGGCCTCGCGCGCGGCGTCGGCGTCGCCCGCGGCCAGCGCGGTGCCGGCGAGTTCGTGGCAGGCGCGGGCGCGGTCCACCGCGTCGGTGTAGCGCGCGGCGGCCACGGCCAGGTCGCGCCCGGCGCCGCGGCGGTTTCCGCGGGCGCGGCGCAGCTTGGCGCGCTCTTCCAGCCCCACCGCGGCGGATTCCGCGTCGCCCGCCCGCAGCGCGAGGCGGATCGCGTTCCCCAGCTTCTCCTCCGCGTTCTCGGAAACGACCGCTTCGCCCACGGCGGCCAGGCGGGCGATCTGCCCGTCGCCGCCCTCCAGGTCGCGCGCGGCGCAGTACAGCGCCAGCGCACGCTCGCGCTCGCCCAGCTTGCGGGCCAGACGGGCCGCGTGCAGGGCGGTGGCGCCGCTGGCGTGGTCCATTGCAAAGGCGAGCGACACGGCGGCGTCCGCTTCGGGGAGGCGGCGGGTGCGCTCCAGTTCGCAGGCGTAGCTCACCAGCGCCGGCGCGGTGCGGCCCACCGGCGCGCCGTCCCGCAGCACGCGGATGATGCGCAGCAGAATCGTCTTTTCCGGGCTTTTCTGCAGCCCGGTGACGTCGGCTTCCGCGCGGCGCAGGGAGAACTCGTCGGCCGTGCCGCCCAGCGCCTGCTCCACCACGCGGAGTACGAGCGCGCCCGCCCCGGCGCGACGGGCGCGTTCGCCGCGTTCCGTCTCGCTGATGCGCTGAAGAGTGCCGGTGGCCGCGAGGGCCGTCTGCGAAACCTGGATCATCTCACTCCTGCGATTGAGAACCGTTCTCAATGTAGCTCAATCCGGAAGCGCTGTCCAGACAATGAACTGCCGTTTCACACGGAGGTCACGGAGGATGCACGGAGGGCACGGAGGAAGGGCAACAGAAGGGCCTCACACAGAGACACAGAGCCGCAGAGGAAGAACGGAGGGAAGGATGACAAGTTCTCATCTCGCTCCTGCTTCTGTCTCTCTGTGCCTCTGCGGCTCTGTGTGATGTTCTTTTCTGCTGTTTACTCGGTGACCTCCGTGCCTCCTCCGTGACCTCCGTGTGAAACGGCAGTTTGCCACACTCGGAGACGCAAAAACAGACGAGGCCCCCCGCGGGAGGCCTCGTCCATCATCCATCGAAAAAAGAAGCGATCAGGCGAACTGGGCCTGCTCGGTGCTCCCCTCGAGCGCGCCGGTGCTCGCCTCGCCGCCGGTGACGGTCATCAGCACCTTGTCGAAGTACCCGGCGCCCACCTCGCGCTGGTGCTTGGTGGCGGTGTAGCCCGCCGGCTCCAGCGCAAACTCGCGGTCCTGCAGGGCTACGTAGGCGGGCATGTGGTCCCGCGCATAGGCCTGCGCCAGTTCAAAGGTGTGCAGGTTGATCAGGTGCCAGCCGGCCAGCGTGATGAACTGGAACTTGTACCCCATCGCGTTCAGCTCCGTCTGGAACTTGGCGATGGTGTGCGCGTCCAGCCGCTTGCTCCAGTTGAACGAGGGCGAGCAGTTGTACGCCAGCATCTTGCCCGGGAAATCCGCGTGCACCGCCTCGGCAAAGCGGCGCGCCTCGTCCAGGTCCGGGGTGCTGGTTTCGCACCACAGCAGGTCTGCGTACGGCGCGTACGCCTTGCCGCGGGCGATGGCGGCGTCCAGCCCGGCGTTCACGCGATAGTAGCCCTCCACCGTGCGGTCGCCGGTGATGAACTCGTGGTCGCGCGGGTCCGCGTCGCTCGTCAGCAGGTTGGCGCTGTCCGCGTCCGTCCGCGCGATGATGACGGAGGGCACGTCCAGCACGTCCGCCGCCAGCCGCGCCGCCACCAGCGTACGGATGAACTGCGACGTGGGGATGAGCACCTTGCCGCCCAGGTGGCCGCACTTCTTTTCCGCCGCCAGCTGGTCTTCGAAGTGCACGCCCGCCGCACCCGCCTCGATCATGCTGCGCATCAGCTCGAAGCCGTGCAGCGGCCCGCCGAAGCCCGCCTCGGCATCCGCCACGATGGGCACGAACCAGTCGCGCTGCGCCTCGCCGTTCTCGCTCCACTCCACCTGGTCCGCGCGGGCCAGCGCGTTGTTCAGCCGGCGGACCACGGCGGGAACGCTGTTGGACGGGTACAGGCTCTGGTCGGGGTACGTCTGGCCGGAAAGGTTGGCGTCGCCCGCCACCTGCCAGCCGGAAAGGTAGATGGCCTGCAGCCCGCCCTTTACCATCTGCACCGCCTGCGCACCCGTCAGCGCGCCGAACGAGCGCACCGCCTCGGGCTGGTGCAGCTGCCGCCACAGGCGCTCCGCGCCGCGCCGGGCCAGCGTCTGCTCAATCACCACCGAGCCGCGCAGCCGCACCACTTCTTCGGCGGAATACGGGCGGGTGATCCCTTCCCAGCGCGCTTCCGTCTCCCACCTGATCTGCAACTCGGCCGCCTGCTGCCCCTGGTTCTGCGCCATCGGTCGTTCTCTCTGGTCTGTGTGTCGGTACCGCGTCCGGGATCAGTCCAGGAGCGCGTACGCGGGAAGGGTCAGGAAGGCGGTGAACTCGGCGTTCAGCACCAGGTCGTCCAGCAGCCTGCAGGCGGCTTCCAGGTGGCGCGCGTCCTCGCGGCCGGCGCGCAGGGCATCCACCTCGGCGTCGCGGATGCGCGTGTAGTCGTCGGGCGTAAAGAACCCGTCGCCGTCGCCGTCGTTCAGAATCGGCGTGCGGTGGCGGATCCACTGCCACAGCTGCGCGCGGCTGATCTCGGCCGTGGCGGCGTCTTCCATCAGGTTGTGAATGCCGACGGCGCCGTTGCCCTGCAGCCACGCCTCAATGTACTGCAAAGCCACGTTCACGTTCAGGCGCGCGCCCTCTTCCGTCACCTGTCCGCCCACGATCCCCGTTTCCAGCAGCGCCGAAGCGGCCACGTTCACCTCTTCGAGCGGCTTGTCCGTCTGGTTGGGCCGGTCGCCCAGCACCTTGTCGAACTCCGCCCTGGCCACGGCCACCAGGTCCGGGTGCGCCACCCAGGTGCCGTCGAAGCCCTGTCCGGCCTCGCGGCTCTTGTCCTCGCGCACCTTGGCCAGGGCGCGCTCGTTGACCTCCGCGTCGCGCCGGCTGGGAATGAAGGCCGCCATGCCGCCCATGGCGTGCGCGCCGCGGCGGTGGCAGGTGCGCACCAGCAGCTCGGCGTAGCACTTCATGAAGGGCACGGTCATCGTCACCTGCACCCGGTCCGGGAGGACGAAGTCGCCCCGGTTCCGGAACTTCTTGATGATGCTGAAGATGTAGTCCCACCGTCCGGCGTTGAGACCGGCGGAATGGTCGCGCAGTTCGTACAGGATCTCGTCCATCTCGAACGCGGCCAGGATCGTTTCGATGAGCACGGTGGCGCGGATCGTCCCCCGCGGAATGCCCAGCGCGTCCTGCGCGGCGTTGAAGACATCGTTCCACAGCCGCGCTTCCCGATGGCTTTCCAGCTTGGGCAGGTAGAAGTACGGCCCGGTGCCGCGGTCCACCAGCTCGCGCGCGTTGTGAAAGAAGTACAGACCGAAGTCAAAGAGCGACGCGCTGACGGGCGTTCCGTCCACCATCACGTGGCGCTCCGTCAGGTGCCATCCGCGCGGCCGCACCATGAGCACGGCCGTCTGTTCGTTGAGCCGGTACTGCTTGCCGCCGGCGTCCAGTGAAAGGGTGCGGCGCACGGCGTCCATCAGGTTGGCCTGGCCCTGAAGCACGTTGGTCCACGTGGGCGAAAGCGCGTCCTCGAAGTCGGCCATGAAGCAGCTGGCGCCCGAGTTCAGGGCGTTGATCACCATCTTGGCGTCCGTGGGACCCGTGATCTCCACCCGCCGGTCCTGCAGGTCCGGCGGGCACGGGGCGACCTTCCAGCCGCCCTCGCGGACGTGGGCCGTCTCTTCCAGGAAGCCGGGGTCGCCGTCCTCGTCCAGCCAGGCCTGCCGCCGGTCGCGCTCGGAAAGCAGCTCCATGCGCACGGGGTTGAAGCGCCGGTGAAGGTCCGCGACAAACTGCAGCGCCTGCGGGGTGAGCACGTGCGCACCGATGCCGTTTCCATCCGCCAGCACCTGTACGCCCTGGGCCTGCTCCTGCTCCTGCTCGCCTGCGAGTTCCGTCCCTGCCGCCATTGCGGATCCTCTGTCTGGGGGTGGTGCGTGTTCGTTCTGCAGCGCGCTGGATCGCCGCGAAGCGTGCGGCGACGCGGTTGGCAACACTGTCCGCAACAGTGGTTCCATGAGCACTGCTCATCCACGCTCGATCGTGACCCGGCCGCTTCTTGTACGGTAGCGTAACAAAGTCCGCCCGGTGTGCGCCACCTACCCGATCGGGGAGGGGCTGTAAGGAAAGTTCCTTTTGGCAGAATCTCCGCCGATTTCCGCCGGTCTCGTACGGCGCGCGGGGCCTCGGCCGGTGTCGCCTGAAACGGACACTCGGGACGGGTCTGGGCTGATGGGCGGTCTGGTGCGGTGCGTCCGTTTGTTGCACCCGCGGCGGCTTAGGAAAGCCCTGTTTCACGGATCCCCGCATTCCGCCTCGCACCAGAGAGTCTTGGAATCATTTCCCTTGCCTGTTTGCCGAATCTATGACAGCTTCTGGTCAGTCCTTACACTGCGCCGGCGCGGTGCCCTGACGGAATACTTGGACAGACAGGGTTCGGGAACCAGAGTGAAGGAGGGGATCATGATCAATGGAGGATCGGCAGGTGTGTCGCCGGAGGCCGTGCGGCGGTTCATCGCTTCGGTTGCCGAGGAAGGTGCATCGGCACCGGCTGGCGCTGGCGTACCGCTAGCAGGCGGCACGCGGCCGAGCGCGCGGGGCATAGGACGCGGGCTGCTCGGGCCGACTGAGGAGTTCCTGCGGGAGAAGCACGAGGAGATTGAGGAGGAAGAGCGCAGATGGCTGCTCTCCCATCCAGCATCGGTCGTTGCGGATGGACCATCATCCGGTAACGGCGAGGCCGACCGGGTGGGAGAACCTGTGAATACGGAGGTGATGATGATTCGCCGAGAAGCCGCGGTTCAGGCAACCGAAGCACCGCAGCCGGCGCAGAACGCGGCCGAGGCTGCCGAGCCACGGAAGCGGGGCGATGCGTTCGGGAAATTCCGTGGCATGCTCAGCTCCACGGAGGAGTTCCTGCGCCGCAAGCATGAAGAGATCGAGGAGGAAGAACGGAGGGGACTTTGATCTACGTTCTCGATTCTTCCGCGATGATCGCATACCTGAACAAAGAGAGTGGTGGTGAGATCGTAAGAGGTATCATTCAGGACCCCGGAGCCACATGCCTGGCCCACGCGCTCAACCTCTGTGAAGTCTACTACGATGCACACCGTCAGTCGGGTGAAGCCATGGCGGAGAGCATGTTGGCGGAACTGGCCGCGGACGGGGTGATCGAGCGCAGCGATCTGGATTCTGATTTCTGGCGGAACGTGGGGCAGATGAAGAGCCGCTTGCGGCGGATCTCTCTGGCTGATGCATGCGGGGTGGCACTCACGCAGCGCGCGGCGGGGCACTTCGTAACGTCGGATCACCACGAACTCGACCGGGTCGCGTCGGCGGGGGCGTGTTCGATCCTGTTCATCCGATGAAGGGAGACGCTGGCGCAGTGAAGCAGACGCGTGCTAGCGGCGCATCCAGTCTCCGGACGCGATCAGCTTCAGTCCGTCCACCGGGCGGGCGTACCAGTAGACCCATGATGCCGCGTCACCGCCATCGTCCAACCGGACGGTGACGGTGGAACGGACGTAGAGCGAGGCCGCCGGATCGGCGGGGCTGAAGCCTTCGTACGCGTCCAGCGCGGCGAGCAGGGGCGCGGCGGGCGGGTTCAGCGCGAGCAGTTCGCCGCGGATGCGGCCGGCGGCGGACGGGACGGCGGCGGGATAGGGGCCCACGTCGTACAGCGCACCAGCCGCCGTGGCCGGGCCGACGCGCCGGGCCGCGTAGGCCAGCAGGCGGTGCATGGGGCCGTCTGCGTCCGGGCGCAGCGTTCCGTACACGAACAGGTGCGCGGGTGATTCGCTTCCGTTCTCCGGGGGGAAGTGCACGCTGGTTCGCCGCGGTACGGGGTGTGCTTGAGGGGGGCGCGCCGGGCCGGCGCGGACGCGCCACGAGGCAGGGTTCAGACCGCTTTTCGGAGGCGACGATGAGCAACACGGATCGCAGCGCGCATACCACGACCGACCACGACTTCATCCGCCGCTGGGTGGAGGAGCGGGGCGGAACGCCCTCGCACGTCAAGCGCACGGGCGACAAGGAAGATCCCGGAATTCTCCGCATCGATTTTCCCGGATACTCCGGCAAGGACTCGCTGGAGGAGATCTCCTGGGAGGAGTTCTTTGAGAAGTTCGAGGAGAACGGCCTTGCCCTGCTGCATCGCGACATGAAGGGCGACGACGGCGAGCTTGACCGCTTCAACAAGCTGATCAGCCGCAAGGGCACCGAAGAAGCCCACGAAGGCGGCGAGTAAGCCGGTCCTTCTGCGGATCGAGCGCGGGGTGGACCGGTCCTGGTCCACCCCGCGCTTCACATCCACGCGCGTCAGAAGCCCGGATTCTCCCCTGTGGAAAAAGTCCACAGCGCATCGATCCGGCCGTTCCGCACCCGGTAGACTGCTACTCCGGTGAGGGACGCATATCCCGGAAAGCCCGTGATTCGCTCCGTGGTGACGACGATGGATCCCGACACCATCTCGTCCAGGATCTCGAACCGCGTGTCTGGCATGTCCTTGAAAACCTGCCCGTACCCGGACCGCAGTTCGTGGTGCAGCACCACGTTCACGCTGTCGCGGACGGGGCCGGTTTTCTGAATGTGGTACTCGACGGTATCCGCGAACGTCGCAAGAAAGCGGTCGAGATCGTGCGCACTCTGCGCCGCCACGTTCTCGCGCACGACGCTGAGCGGGTCGGTTGTGAGCGGTGCCGCCCCCGACTGGGCGTGTGCGGCAGTAGAGCAGAGGAGCACGAGCGCCAGGAGCGAGATACGCATCTTCGGCCGGTCGGAGTTGAGGTTCGCCGTCAGGTGTCGGGGGCGGAGACCGGGCGGTCCAGACCGACTTCCCGCCACTCGCGGCGCAGCAGGCCGAACAGCACGGTGTCCTGGATCTCGCCGTTCACGTGGTAGCGCTCGCGCTGGTAGCCCTCGCGCATGAAGCCGGCGCGCTCCAGCGCGCGGATGCTGGCCAGGTTGCGGGGATCCACGTCCGCCTCCAGCCGCCGCAGGTTCAGTTCATCAAAGGCGAACCGCACCAGCCGCGGCAGCGCCTCGCCCGCGTAGCCGCGGCCCCAGTGCGCGCGGGCCAGCGCGTAGCCCACGGACGCTCGATGGTGCGGTTCATCCAGCCCGGCCAGCGTGCACGTGCCGATCACCTCGTCGCTTTCCCGCAGTGCGATTCCCCACTGAAACAGCGAGCGCTGGGTGAAGAGCGAGACAATCTGGTCGCGGAGGCCGGCGGCCTCGGCCACGTCCAGCATCGCGGGGCGGCTCCAGTAGCGGCACACCTCCGGGTCTCCGAACACCGCGAAGAGGGCGGGTAGGTCGTCCGGGGTGAGCCAGCGCAGCCGCAGTCGTTCGCACTCCAGCGTGGGCAGGGTGATGGCGTCGGGGAGCATGCGGCCGTCAGTACAGGGCGAGGAGCCGCGCGGGACCGCCGGACCCGCCGCGGTGCGCCGGCCCGCCCACCACGAGCACCGCGCCGGAGGGCGGAACACGGTCCAGGCTGGCCACGTTCTCCAGCCCGTAGCGCCCGGCGCCCAGCAGAACGAGGTGCGCGTCGTACGTCTGCGACGGGCCGAAGTCCAGGCTGAGCGTGTCCGTGGCCGCGGCGGCCACGTCGCGCTCGTGCACCAGCCACTCCGCCGCTTCGCGGCTGAAGCCGGGCGCGTGCATCGTCCCGGACGCGTCGGCGTTCAGAAAGCGTCCGGGCTCCGCCAGCCGCGACTCCCATCCGCTGTGCAGGGCCACCACGGCGCGCGGCGGAATGCGGCCGTGGCGCCGCTCGTACGCCAGCAGGTCATCCACCGACAGCAGCGTGTCCTCGTCCCGCGCGGCGCGGTCGGCAATGGACACCACGGCCAGCGGGGCAATCAGGTCCGCGACGGAAACGCTGTCCGTGCCGCCGCCGTCCGCGTAGAAGTGCGCTGGAGCATCGAGGTGCGTTCCCGTGTGCTCCGCGAAGCAGAGTTCCTGCGCGTAGAAGCCGTCCCGCGCGACACCGAACAGCGGCGTGGCCCGGAACGGTTTGTACGCGGGGAAGACGGGAAAGTCCGGCGTAAGCGGATGCGTGAGGTCGCACACGCCGCGCAGCCGGGCCAGCGCGCCGGGCGCGATGGAGAGCGCACCCTGCGCGGGGCCGCGCGGGGGCGCCGGATCGGACGGGATGGAGCGGACCAGCTCGGGGCAGCACATGCGCGGTTCGTCGGCGTGGGGAACGAGGGCCGGGGAGCCCCGAATCTCGCCCCGGCGGGCCCGCGCTTCAAGCCCGGGCGCGGATCTCCTCCCAGACGCGCTCCGCCTGGTCCAGGTGCCGGTGCTGGTGCGCGGGCTGGATGGCGAACGCCGCAAAGGTGTTGTAGCGCACCCGGTCGCTGAACGGCGAGCCGACCTTGACGCGGTGCAGCGGCAGCCCGTCCGCCTCGCGCAGCAGGGCGATCTGCTCCGCCTGCAGCCGGTCGAAGCGCGACACGATCTCCTGCGCCAGCGCGTCCGCTGACGGCACAAAGGCGGCTGAGGTCTTGATCCGCGTCCTGGATCCCGGGCCCGCCATCCGGTGGATCAGCCACCCCATCAGGCCCAGCCGGAACGTTGCGGGCGCGCCGCCGCCCGTTCCGCGCGCCCGGTCCAGCGCGCCGCGCAGCAAGGGGAGGTACGCTTCCGCCGTCAGGTTCAGGTGCGCGATGCACTCCGCCACGCTCCACCCGCCGGCTGCGGGGCGCTCCGCCCACCGGTTCGGCGGAATTCCTTCGCGCAGCCGGTGCAGGCGTTCGGACGCGCTCTGAAAGTCATCGGCCAGGGATTGAAGCTGCGCGTGCATGGGCGGCCGGGGTGCGGGGAAGGGACGCAGGGGGATGATGCAGATTCGTCGCGCGACGCGGGTGGCGCCATGGGGATGACGAGGACGGCGCGCCGGAGATTTCCCGACATGGAACGACAACGGGCCGGCCGTGCGGCCGGCCCGTTGTCGCGGGATGATCAGCTGGGGAAGAGATTGGTTTCCGCGATCCGCAGCGCCACGTCGGGGTCCGGCTCGGACCTGGGCTTGGCGTTCTCGGCGGACTGCTGGTTGGCGAGCGCCGCGGCGGCCATGATCCCCGCGTGCCCCATGGAATCCACGATGGTGCTGGGCACCACCATCATCCCGCCCTTCTGCTTGAGCCCTTCGTACAGGATGTTCATCTGCCGAAGCTGCAGCGCCGTGGGGTTGCCCTGGTAGCTTTCGGCCGCCTTTTCAAAGAGCTTGGCGATTTCCACCTCGGCCTCGCCCAGGATGATGCGCGCCTGCTTTTCCCGCGCGGCCTGCGCCTGGCGGGACATGGCGTCCTGCAGCGAGGCGGGAATCACCACATCGCGCATCTCCACCGAATGGACGGAGACGCCCCACGGATTGGTGCGCCGGTCAATGAGCGCCTGCAGCTCCTGCTCGATCTTTTCGCGCCCGGCCAGCAGCTCCGAAAGCGAGGTGCGGCCGATGATGTCGCGGAGCGCGGTCTGCGCGGCCCAGCTTACGGCCTGCTGGTAGTCCTGCACCTCCAGCGCGGCTTTCTGCGCGTCGAACACCGTCCAGAAGAGCACGGCATCCACGTTCACCGGCACGGCGTCCATGGTGAGCGTCTGCTCCGCGGCGAACGAGGTGGCGACGGTGCGGTGGTCGATCCAGGCGGCAACCGTGTGCATTCCGGGGATCACCCAGAACACGCCGGGGCCGCGCACGCCGTCGTACCGCCCCCACTTGAGGACCACGGCGCGCTCCCACTGCGACGCGATCTTGGGCGAGAACATGGCGATGAGCCCCACCGCCGCGCCCGCCACCATCGCCAGCGGCTCGGCGACGGCCACAGCCATGGCGCCGCCGATGGCCGTGGGGATGATGAGCGACAGCGTGCCCAGGATGTTGCCGCGCGGCGGCCGGGCCTGCACGACGGGCGTGTTGTTGGAGGTGAACGGGGTTACGTCGGTGCCCGCCATCTTCGGCTCCTCACCGGGTTCGCCGGCTGTCCAGGTGAATGATCACGTCGTCGAGCGAAAAGCCCAGCGCCGCGGCCTCCCGAAGAAGGGTGTCTTCCAGCGCGCTCAGTTCCGCCACCAGGTCGGCGCGCTGCATGTCGTCGGGCGACGCCCGCACTACGATGCCCACCCCGGACCGGGTTTCGAGCACCTGCTGCCGTTCCAGTTCCGCGTAGCCGCGCGCCACGGCGTTCACCCCCACGCGCAGATCCACGGAAAGCTGCCGCGTGGTGGGCAGAACGTCGCCGGGTGAAAGCAGCCCGGCGCCGATGGCGCTGCGCACCGTGCGTACGAGCTGTGCCTCCACCGGGGTGGGATCGGTCGGGTCGATGTGGAACATGGATGGATCAGCGGGTCGCGGTGGCCGGTCCTCTGTATCATGCGGCGCCGTGGGGCGGAAGGCCAGTGCGGCGCGGGATTCGCGCCGAGGGCGAGGTGGATGGGTTGGGGGATGGATCGGGGATGGATCGGTGTGTTCGGCCGGATTGGGGGCGGCGGCGGGGTGTGGCCCTCACCCCGCGTGCTGCGCACGACGACCCTCTCCCACGAACGGATGTGGGAGAGGGAGCACACCCCAGTTTGGTGCCGATCGGATAGTTTGGCGCGGAGGTGGCTGTCCGGCACGAGATTCATCCGGGGAGCGATCTTCGACGCAGTTGAAGCCCCGAACCTGGACGCGTCAGCGGCCAGGTGTCGGGGGTTCCCGCTGTAGAGCGGCGGATTCATTCGCTCAGGAGAGTCGGGGATCGGCTGAGACTCGGGGATCGCGGCAGACTCGGGGATCGGCAGTGACTCGGGGATCGGGGCAGACTTGGCGATCCGCTGAGACTCGCGGATCGGCGCCGAAATCTGCCGTTGCTCCGCGGATCGTCATCATCACGAGCATTGTCTCCGAAACCTTGGAATCCCGAGTCTCGTCTGGATGCCTACCGCGCGTTCGCCTATCCAGCCGTAACTCCTTGATCGCGGCTGGATGCGTGCCGGTTCTGGCGCGGCGGCTCCTGCGTGGAATCGGAAGAAACAGAGTTGCTGGATGAGCGGCGTTCAGTCGGGAACTGGCGGAGCGGGGGCGGGGGCGACAGACTTAACGCATGTTGAATTCCAGATCATCGATGGGCAGTCCGGGTCCGGACCACGAGTGGGAACGCCTTCGCGCCGTGCAGCGCGGCGAACGCCCCGTTCCGCCGCGCGTTCCCGCGCCGCTGGACTGGAGCGCGGCGGGGCAGGAGCGGCGCCTCGCCTTTCTGCGCGGCCGCGGCGTGGACGTGCCTCACCTGGCCGGCCGCGGCGGGCCGGTGGACGCCGCGGCGTACCGCGGCAACATCGAGCACTTCATCGGGATGGCGCAGGTGCCGGTGGGGCTCATCGGGCCGCTGCGCATCAACGGAATGCACGTCCGCGACGACGTGTACGTGCCGCTCGCCACGTCCGAAGGCGCGCTGGTGGCCAGCTACGACCGCGGCGCGCGCCTCCTTTCCCGCGCGGGCGGCGTGTCGTGCGTGATGACGGACCAGCAGGTGCAGCGCGCGCCGGCCTTCGCGTTCGCCACGCTGGCGCAGGCCGCCGGATTCGCCGCGTGGGCGGCGGAGCAGGGCGATGCGTTCCGCGCGGTGGCGGCTCGCGGCTCCCGCTTCGCGCGGCTCACGGACATGCGCGCCTACGTGGAGGCCAACCGCGTCTACCTGCTGCTCGGCTTCACCACGGGCGACGCGGCGGGGCAGAACATGGTGACGTTCGCCGCCGCCGCCATCTGCGCCGACATCCTGGAGCGCACGCCGGTGGCGCCGGAGTACTGGTTCGTGGAATCCAACCTCAGCGGCGACAAGAAGGCCACCAGCGCCGGGTTCCTGCGCACCCGCGGCCGCCGCGTGACCGCGGAGGCGCTCCTGCCGCGCGCGCTGGTGATGCGCGGCCTGCGTACCACGCCCGAGCGCATGTGCGACTGCTGGCGGATGGGGATGATCGGCGGGGTGCAGGCGGGCGCCACGGGCGCCAGCAGCCATGTTGCCAACGCGCTCGCCGCGCTGTTCCTGGCCTGCGGGCAGGACGTGGCGTGCGTGGGTGAGGCCAGCGTGGGCGTACTGCGGATGGAAGTGCGTGACGGCGGATTGTACGTCGCGCTCACGCTGCCCAACCTGATCGTGGGCACGGTGGGCGGCGGCACGCGCCTGCCGACGGCGCGCGAGTGCCTGTCGATTCTGGACTGCGTGGGCGAGGGCCGCGCGGACCGGTTCGCCGAGATCTGCGCCGCCGTGGCACTCGCCGGTGAGATCAGCATCGTGGGCGCGCTGGCCGCGGGGGAGTTCGCCGCCGCGCACCTCCGCCTGGGCCGGGGACGGTAGACGCGGCAGAATGTACCGGACGAAGGGCCGGCACCCGTCGCGGGTGCCGGCCCTCTCTTCATCCGCGGGTTCATCATCGTAGACGCGCCCATTCTGCGTCCGGGATCAGGATGACCGGCCGGCAATCACCCGTCCGCGGGCCAGGTCATCTCGCGTTTGAAGCGGTTCCACTGCTGCACGGCGAAGGCACGGAACGATGGCGGAGCCGCGTTGAACGATGGATCGATCGTCATCCTGCTGGTGCCGAACTGCGCGCCGATCTCTGTCATCAGATCGCTGGATCCGCGGAGGGCGTACTTGGTGGCGCCCTCGTGCATGATCAGCTTCATCTCCAGTTGCGATACATCGCTGCGGCAGCCCCGCGCGTACATGAACGAGGTTTCCGCCGTGCCGTCCGCATCCAGGTCGGTGACGGCCACGGAGCGGGGATTGAACTTGAGTTCCAGGTCGAACTCGCAGCCGCGCACGAAGTCCGTCGCCGACCAGAGCAGTGCGTAGGTGTTTCCGCGCTGAACGTAGTGGTAGGCGTACAGTTCGCGGTCGATGCACCGGTCGGAGCCGTCGCAGCGCGCGCGGCTCGTCGCTTCCGGCGTGCGCGACAGCACGAGGAAATTCCGTCCTCCCCGATCCGTCCATTCGCGCGCCAGCACCAGGTTGCCGCGGATCGCGGCTTGGCGGGGAAGTGCGCCGCGCTGCACGGGACGGCTCTGGATCTGCCGCGCGTCCACCTCCGGCGCGGCGGCCAGCAGGCCCGCGACAAGCAGCAGGGCGAGTTTCGTCATGATCTTCTCTGTCTCGGTCTGGATTGCGCAGGAACGGCGTCGCGTGTGGGACTGCATCTCCGTGGCCCGCTCCGCACCAGCAGCGATCGGGGTCCTCGGGGTCCACTTTGCGCAAACCGTGCTAACTGCATCTCACGCGGAGGTCGCGGCGGTCGCGGAGGTCGCGGGGACAGCACGGGAACCAGAGGTTACGCAGGGAGGGGCGGGAGGGAGATCGGACAGGGGTATGTTCGATCGCGATTCATCGAATGTGATCTCCTGCTTCTGCCCTGCCGTTTGTTTCTGTTTCCTCCGCGACCCCCGTGCACCCCCGCGGCCTCCGCGTGAGATGCAGTTGCGGATCATGGAAAACGCAAAAGGCCGCCTCACTCGCGAGGCGGCCTTTTCGTCCATCAAGAAGCGGATCAGGGCTCGGTGGATGACTTGGCCTTGGACGCCACTTCCATCGGGGCCGCGGCTCCGGCGGGCTGAGCGTCCACGGCGGGAACCGTGTCGGCGGGCGCAGACTCGCGGCGGGCGTGGGCTTCGCGCATCTGCGGCGAGCGCGTCGCCAGGTCGCCCATCTCCCCGCCCCACACGCGCTGCGCGACGACGCTCGTCTGGCCCGCGCGCACGGTCACGGTGCCGACGTCGATCCACCGCGTCTCGCCGTCGTCGCCCATCACCTCGATGCGCACATCATGCTCGCCCGGGTGAAGCGAGATCCGCGCGACGGAGACGCGGTCCGGAAGCAGCGACCAGCTTCGCGTATCCGCCCGCTCCAGCCGGTTGCCCGCGAAGTTGGCCAGGCGCCCCGCCAGCCATCCCACCTCTTCGCCGCCCTCCTTTTCCGCCTTGCGTTCGATGGCGCGCGTGGCCAGGTACTTGGCCGTACCGCGCAGCATCATCCGCCCCAGCGCCGAGGCGCGCGTGCCCTCCCAGCGGGCGAGCACGGCGGAGGACAGGTCGCCCGCCACCGGCGCGTTCACCGTGTCACCGCCAATCACCACGCGGACGTCCTGCGCCGAGCACGACTCCAGCCGGTAGACGGGCCATGCCAGCTTCATGATGTAGGCGCCGTCCAGCGCATCCGCCACCTGCTGCACGGGATGCTCTTCCCACGATTCGCCCCACTGCGCCTGTTCCACCAGGTTTTCCGCCGTGTGCAGCAGCAGATCCACCAGCGCCGCGGGATCCCCGTTCGACAGGCCGTCCGCCTGCGCGGCAAAGATGGGAACGTGCAGGTCGGCGTTGGAGCGGTGCGCCACCCATCCATGCTGCACCATCACCACGACCTCGCCCGCGGCGGTGTCGGCCGGAGCGGCGGAAAGGCGGTACCGGCGCGCGGCGGAATCCGCCACGGCCGCTACGCCCGTCCGCCGCGCGGCCGCGTACAGCCGCGCGCCCAGGTCCGCCGGCGCGCCCGCGCCCGGGCAGTCGTCGAACGCGCGCTCCGCCTGGCGAAAGGAGACCAGCGCGTCCTGCGCCGCGCCCGCCTGCCCGAAGCTGATGCCGGCCAGGTACTCCACCAGCCCCTCGCCCACGCAGGGCTGGCGCCCGTCCGCGTCGCGAAGCTGCGTGAAGTACGCCCCCGCGCGGCGCCCCTCCACCGCGGCCGACTCCGCCTCGCCCAGCGCCAGGTCGTTCAGCATGCGGTAGTACGGCAGCATGGCGCGCTCGGCCGGCGGCGGCACGTAGGCGATGGAGGCGTCGTTCACCAGCAGCGCCCCCGCGCCCTGCGAAATGCTGCGCGTGTAGCGGCGTTCCGTTTCCGCCTCGGCCCAGTCCAGCGCCTCGTTGCTTTCCCGCCACCGCCCGGCCTCGTGCAGCACCACGGCAAGCTGCAGCCGCCGCACCAGTTCGTCGCGCGGCCCGGCGCCGCCCCGCAGCAGGATGACGGCGCTGTCCGCCTGGCCCGTCATCATGTAGTGCCGCAGCCACGCGTCCCACGGCGCCAGCGTCTGGCTGGCCAGCGGCGACCCGGGCGGCAGCGTTTCCGGCGCGGGCATGGAGGGCAGCCCGTGGCCGGGCGCGCACGCCCCCAGCGCCGCCGCGAGCGCGGCGGCGGCGAGCACGGGACGGGTGCGCCGCGCGATGTTCATCGACCGCGTTCCAGCACGATCAGCCGCTCGCGCGCCTCCACGATGGCGGCGCCCAGGTGGGCGTACGCTTCGCCCTGCGCGCGGATCGTTTCCAGGTTCATCTGGTGCAGGAACAGCTGATAGCGGATCTCGGCCTCGCGCGGGCGCAGCAGCTTGTCGAGCGCGCGGGCGATGCGGATGGTGGTTTCCGGGTTGTCGATGTCGACCACGTCCGCGCGGTCGTACCGGTCCAGCGCGGCGGTGAAGCGGCCGGCCAGCGCCAGTTCGTCGCCGTCGCGCAGCAGGGCGGCGGCGCGCGCCCGGGCCGTGCCCCGCGCGCCCGCATCCGCGGGCGAGGCGACCAGGCGCAGGCCCTGCGGCTCGCGGTAGGCGTAGCTGCGCACGCGGCCGTCTTCCAGCGTCACCATCGCCACGGGAGCCACGGCGTCGCCCACGCGCACGCCGTCCAGCGCGGACAGCGTCGTCATCCGCCCGCCCGCGCGCTCTTCCCACGCCGCCGGGGTGGTGCCGGTGGCGGCGAATACCTGGTCGCGGGTCATCCCCACCGCCAGTTCGCCGCGGGTGAGGGCGTCGCAGGTGGCGGCGGTGCACTGCGCCAGCGCGGCTTCGGCGCTGGCGTCCGCCTGGACCCGCGCGTCGCGGCGGCGGGCCTCGCCATCCAGCCGGGCGTCGTCCACCGTGGCGTCGCTGGTGCGCGGAACCACCTGGCCGTTGCGGTAGATGGGGCGCACGGGCTCCATGCGCGGTGCGCAGGCCGCGGCGGCCACCAGCAGGGCGGCCAGAGAGAGGGGCTTGATCATGATCGCTCCGTGCGGTTAGAAGCGGAGGCGGGGACGCTCCACCATCTTCTTGATGCGGTGCTGCCCGGTCCAGACCTTTTCGTTGGTCTCGATGTCCACCAGCGTGGCGTCCACCTGGTAGTAGAGCACGCGGCGGCCGGCTTCGCGGTCCTCGATGGACTGGATGTCGCCCTGCAGCATGAACTGCGCACCGCGCTCGCGGGCCAGCCGGGCGCGGGTGTCGGCGGTGGCGTTTTCCTGCTGGTCCTCACGCTCGGCGCGCACTTCGCCGCGCTCTTCGCTGCTGGCCACCACCTGCACCTGCCCGCTGTTCAGGTACGCGCGCTCGATCTCGCGCACGAAGGTGCCGACGGAAATGTGCTCCATGCTGCCGTTGCGGACGGAGCCCACGATGACGGTGGGACGGCGGCCGCCGTGCGCCTCCATGTAGCGCGCGGCCCAGTCGCCGCCGCTTTCCGCGTCGAAGCTTTCGCTGATGAGCGCATCGGCCACCAGGCGGCTGTCGGTGTCGTTCCACCGGCCGCTGAGGTCGATCTGCTGGTCGGGGTTCACGCGGGTGACCTGCGTGGCGCATCCCGCCGAAACCACCAGGGTTCCTGCGACGAGCAGCGCGGCGCGGCGGATGCTGCGGGCACGAGTAGTCATGTGGATCTCCGCTTCTTCTACTTGGATCGGGTACGGACGGACGGCGGGGAGGACTGCCGGGGCGGTGCAGGGCATTCGGCGTACCGGGCACAATCTAAACGCCAACTTGTTTTCGCGGAATGACTTGGTTGATGAGGGGCAGTCGGCTGCATCGTAATCGTGTCCACATTCTCGGACACGCTTCGCGGAACAGTGGACGATCTGCGGCGGATTCGGGAGCAGATCGAATGATCCTCGAGTCCTCTTGGGCTCCGGAAGAATGAGGGGCCGCCGATCTTCGCTTGACGCCGGGCTGGGAGGCCCCTCCCCCGGCCCCTCCCCGTGCAAACTGCCCGCACGGAGAGGGGGGAACGGCAACTTCATCTCGCCCCGGATCGTGCCGATGCGCGGAGAGGCCCCCTCTCCCCGGCCCTCTCCCCCGCTCCGCGGGAGAAAGGGAGACCTCAGCGCGGCGGCGGATTGCGGCTCCGGTCGCGCGGTTCGGAGCGGCGGAGTGGGTTCGTCACACGGACAGGCACGCTGCGGGGCGTCGATTACCAGCAGCGCTGGGGGGCACTTCATCGTTGCCAGATGTTTAAACACTGATTATGTTCATCTAACACCGTAGCAGGCTCCGTATCGCTGGGTCAGCATGCGCGCGTCCCCCGCGCCGTCGCCGATCGGCCGCTCGATCTCCGCAGGACCCGGCGCTCCACGTGCCGACTGCCACGCCCGCTCGGCCTTCTGTCCATCTCCGCACCACCACAACGCACAACCGCACTACCCTCCCATGAACATCGCCCGGATCACAGTCACGGCCGCCGCGGCCGTGCTCTTTGCCGCCGCCCCCGTGTTGGCGCAAAGGCAGACGTATGACTATCGCATGGCGGATTCCGTAGCGCTGGCCGCGCCGGCAAACGCGGCTTCGGTGGAGGAGATCGCCGCCAAGGTGACCCGCGGGCTGCATTCCGACCGCGACAAGGCACGCGCCATCTACCGCTGGATCACGCACAACATCGAGTACGACGCGTCCGCGTTCTTCGGCAGCCGGTTCATGGTGCCGGTGCAGACGCCGCCCGCGGTGCTGCGCCGCAAGCGCGCGGTGTGTGACGGATTTTCGCTGCTCTTCATGGCGATGTCGCACGCGGCCGGGCTGGAGGTGGGCGAGGTGTCCGGCTACGCCAAGGCGTACTCGGGCGATCCCCGCAATCCCGTTTCGCGCCAGCGGCATGCGTGGAACGTGGTGCGGGTCGATGGCGCATGGCAGCTGGTGGATGCCAGCTGGGGCGCCGGCGACATCATCGGGCGGGACTTCGTGCGGCGCTTTCGCGACTTCTACTTTTTTCCGGACCCGGAGAAGTTCATCTACTCGCACATGGCGGAAGACCCGGCGATGCAGCTGCTGGCCCACCCCGTGAGCGTGAGCCAGTTCGACCGCATGCCGGCGCTGCAGCGCGACTTCTGGGAACTGGGCTTCTCCCCCGCGGACGTACGGAACGCGTCAGCGGCGGGGCGGGAGTTCGTGGGCGTGTTTCCCGTCGCGCAGCACCCCATCCGGGTGACCGCGGCCCCGCTGGCGGCGCGGCTGGTTCCCGGCGCGATGCACCGGTTCCGCATTGAGGCTCCCGGCGCAACGGAGGTGTTCGCGGTCAGCGGAACGCAGTGGCAGCCACTGGCGCCCGCGGGCGAGACTGCGGCGGGCGGCGCGGCGCAGGCGTCCGCGCCGGGCACGGCGTTCACGGGGGATGCGGCGCTCACCGGGCCGGAACTGGTACTGCTGGTGCGCTACCCGGAGGCGCCCGCCGGCATCGTGGTTCTGCGCTACGGGAGCGCGGCCGCAACCGCGCGCCGCGGCCGCCGCGGGGAGTAGCGGCGCGGCGAACCCGACACGGGCGACTGAAGTCGCGGCAACAACGGCGCGAAGTCCGCCTTCGCGGACTGTGGCCGCGGTCCCCGTTGGTTTCGATCAGCCTCGGCGCGGCCGCCAGCCAGGAACGAATGGATTCGCCGCTGGAAAAGCACCAAGTCCGCCGTCGCGGACTGCATCCTCTGCATCAGCGTTCAGCGGTTCATCAACCCGGAACGCGAATCGGCCCCGCCCCAGAACTCCGGGGCGGGGCCGATCTGCAGGCAGTGGCGATGGTTAGAACCAGTCGCGGCCGCCATTGAAGCCGCGCACGTCGCGGTCGTAGCCGCCGCGGTTCATGCGGTTGGGCTCGTCGCGATCAAAGCGGTCGCGCACGTTGTTCCACCCCTGCCGCGCGCCGCTGGTCATGCGGTCCGCCGCGCCGTGCATGCGGTCGCGCATGTCCACGTCGCCGTCGTGGTCATAGTCGCGGCCCATGCCGCCGCCCATCATCCCGCCGCGCATGCCGCCCTGCATGGTGCGGCCGGTGTCGTAGCGGTCGTCGAAGCCGCCGTTGACCATGCGGATGGGCGTGTGCGCCTGCCGGTCTCCGAACGGGTCGCCCGCGTCCGTCTGCTGGCGGGTCTTGTACCCGTGCCCGCCGTCGCGGTGGTCGAAGTCGTTGTCATACGACATTCGGCCGCGCATGGGGGCGCCGCCGTAGCCGCCCGTCATTCCGCGGCCCTGCATGTCGCGGTCGTACCCGCCGCGGCCCTGCATGTCACGGTCGTACGAGCCGCGGCCCATGGGACGCGCGCCGTACGCGAGGGTGCGGTCGTCGTCCCCGTCAAAGCGGTCCTCTACCTGGTCCCACCCGCGGCGCACGGCGTTCTGCGCCCGCGAAAGGAAGCCGCCGCCCTGCTGGTTCTGCATGCCGCCCTGGCCCTGCATCCCGCCCGGGCCCTGCATGCCGCCGCGGTTGCCGCCGCCCCAGTTGTGGCCCCACTCGTCGGAGCCGGTGCCCAGGTTCCATCCGCGGCCGTTGCGGTCCAGGCCGTTGTTGTTCATCCCCGAGGCATAGCCGCCCTCGGAACCGCCCGCCCGGTACGACCCGTCGTGGAAGGGGCTGGTGTCGCGCCCGCGGTTGCCGCCAAGGTCGGTGTCGCGGTCCAGCCGGTCGGCGGCGTCGGCCGTGTAGGCGCCGTCCGCCCAGGAGTTGTTGCGCATCCCCTGGTTCATTCCGCCCTGGCCGCGGTAGCCGCTGTCGTAGCGGCTGCTCTCCACGTCGTGCGGAGTGTGGCCGCTGAACGGGCCCTGATCCGGGCGGACCGGACCGCCCATGCCTTCGCGGCCGCGTCCGAAGTTGTTGTCGTTTCGGTTCCAGATCGCCATGTGGATCTCCCTTGGTTTCAGGAATTCCGGCCCCTGGTGGGCCGCCGACAGGGCGTGCCGGGGGTGCAAAGGCCGTTCCATCCCACGGTTCCCGCCACGGGCCGTCCGCGCCCTTCCTCGCTTGTTTACGGGCGCGGGGCGCTGTACGTTCGCCGGCCTTCCGGGCGGACCCGGAAGGACCGTGATGGACGAAATCCACGCCGGCCCGGCCGGCTGCCGCGGGTAGGGGATGATGACCGATTCCGTGTACGACGTGCTGCGCGCCCACCCGGAGCTGCGCGCCCTGGACGACGACGAGATGCGGCTGCTGGCCGCCTCGGCCGAGACGCGCACCGTGCCCACCGGGGGCTACGTGTTCCGCGAAAGCCAGCCGCGCCGCGCCTTCGGCATTCTGCTGGACGGCCGGGTGCAGATCGTAAAGGGCGCGCGGGGCGTTCCCAGCGTGCTGCACGTGCTGGGCGCCGGCGAATCGTACGGCGAGGGAAGCCTGCTGGACGACTATCCGCACTCCACCAGCGGCGTGGTGACCGACGAGGCACGCGTGGTGGAGGTGCCCCGCTCCGCCATGGCCGGGCTGGCCGAGCGCGAGCCGCGGCTGTACGGAAAGCTGGTGTCCATTGCCGCGCGGGTGATTTCGTCGCGGCTGCGCTACGCCAACACGCTGCTGTCCGGCCGCGGCACCGGCTACCTGTCCGGCGAGATGCGCACCGAGCACGACCTGCTGGGCGAGCGCCAGCTTTCCGTCGATCTCTACTACGGCGTGCAGACGCTGCGCGCGACGGAGAACTTTCCCATTACGGGAATCCCCATCTCCCAGTACCGCTACCTGATCAACGCCCTTGCCGCCATCAAGGAAGCGGCGGCGCTGGCCAACCAGGAGCTGGGGATTCTGCCGGCGGAGGTGGCCGACGCCATCGTGCGGGCCTGCCGCGAAATCCGCGACGGCAAGCTGCACGAGCAGTTCGTGGTGGATGTGGTGCAGGGCGGGGCGGGAACCAGCACCAACATGAACGCCAACGAGGTCATCGCCAACCGCGCGCTGGAGCTGCTGGGCCGGCGCAAGGGCGAGTACGACGTGGTTCATCCCAACAACCACGTCAACCTGAGCCAGAGCACCAACGACGTGTATCCCACCGCGCTCAAGCTGGCGGGAAGCTGGGCGCTGGCGGATCTGGTGCACGCGCTGGGCGACCTGGCCGACGCGTTCCGCGGCAAGGGCGCGGAGTTCAGCCAGGTGCTCAAGATGGGCCGCACGCAGCTGCAGGACGCGGTGCCCATGACGCTGGGGCAGGAGTTCACCGCCTTTGCCGTCACCATCGGCGAGGACATGGACCGGCTTCGCGAGGCGGCGCAGCTGATCCGCGAAACCAACATGGGCGCCACGGCCATCGGCACGGGGATCAACACCGATCCGCGCTACGCCGCGCTGGTCTGCCAGAAGCTGTGCGAGGTCACGGGGCTGGAGCTGATCACCGCGCCGGACCTGATCGAGGCCACGGCCGATACCGGCGCCTTCGTGCAGGTGTCCGGCGTGCTGAAGCGCGTGGCGGTCAAGCTGAGCAAGATCTGCAACGACCTTCGCCTGCTCAGCTCCGGGCCGCGCGCGGGGCTGGGGGAGATCAACCTGCCGCCCATGCAGCCGGGTTCGTCCATCATGCCGGGAAAGGTGAATCCCGTCATCCCCGAAGTGGTGAACATGGTGTGCTACCAGGTGGTGGGCAACGACCTCACCATCACCATGGCGGCGGAGGCCGGGCAGCTGCAGCTGAACGTGTTCGAGCCGGTGATCGGCTTCAACCTGTTCCAGTCGGTGGACATGCTGATCCGCGGGGCGGTGGTGCTGCGCGAGCGGTGCGTGCTGGGGATCACCGCCAACGTGGAGCGCATGCGGTGGATGGTGGAAAACAGCATCGGCCTGGTGACGGCGCTGGTGCCGTACATCGGCTACGAGCGCAGCAGCGAACTGGCGCTGGAGGCGCTGGCGAGTGGCCGCGGCGTGTACGAGCTGGTACAGGAAAAGGCGTGGCTCTCGCAGGAGCGCCTGGACGAGATCCTGTCGCCCGAGGGGATGACGCACCCGCGGGCGATGCCGGCGCAGGTTGAGGAGTAGAGGGAATGGGGAATAGGGAATAGGGAATAGGACAGAGCGGGGCCGGATCTGGTGATCCGGCCCCGCTCTGTTGGGCGGCGTCCCGCGCCGGAGGCCCGCGCCGGTGAGGGTGCGCGGGAGCCGCCCTGTGCTATCCGCGCTTCAGCACGCGCAGGGCGACGACACGCAGAACGACCTGCCGCACTCCGTGTCGGCGCAGGTGTTGGGGAAGGAGACCATCACCTCGTTGCCCGGCACCGTCCCGCGCTGCTCCGGCACCGGCACTGCCTCGAACGTCTCTACCTTGAGCGATTCCATGCTCAGCTTCAGCTTGTTCACGGGCCCCTCTCTTTCAATGGCACGGCGTATAAGGCGCGGTACTCCGGGCGTGCGAAATTACAGGCTTGTGATTTGCGGCGGAGGCACGGTTCAGGACTGTAATCCCGTACCCGGCCGGCGCTCCGTCCCAATCGCAAGATGCGGCGCTTTAGGTGCGGCGTCCAGAGTCTTGTTGTCAGGGTGCGGTCTGGTTCCGGGCTGGAGGGCGGCGTGCCCGGGTATGTAGCAGCGGCGGGTGAAAACCTGCTGGTGTGCCCGGTGGCGCGTAGCTTGCAGTCCGCGTGCGCAGCGCAAACTCATGCACGAGGCACACTTAGAATGGCAGTACGGAATTTCGGCGCCCCGGATGGCTCCGAGTGGAATGTGTGGGAAGTGGTTCCCGAAGAGATGACGGACCCGCGCGGGTCCGGCTCGCACCTCCCCCAGGAGATGGTGGACGGCTGGCTGTGCTTTGCCACCGATGGCGAAAAAAGACGCCTGTATCCCCGCCCGCCCATGTGGCACGAGGAAACGGACGAGCAGCTGTGGCGTCTGTGCGAGACCGCGGTCCCCGTGGTGCCGCGCACGGAGAAGTCCGCCGCGGATGAGCTCCCGGATTCCACGGGCGTGTAGCGGGCGTTGCGCGGGCGCCCGCTCCGCGCTGATCTTGCCGCGTTCCCCACTACGGCGGCCGAGGCGGATTGCGCGAAGAGCGGGCGGGATTTGTGGATGACCTTCATGGCGCGGCGGCGGGCACGGAGCCCGTTTCCGCGCGATTCGACGCGCCCGGCGGCCCCGGCGCGGCACGCTCGTTCCGCTTTCGCGGGCTGCTGACCGTTCTTCGCGCGGACACGCTCGCGGACGTGGTGCCCGTGCTGGCCGCCGTGCAGCGCGCCGCGCGCGATGGCCTGCATGCGGCGGGATACGTGGCGTACGAGGCCGCGCCCGCCTTCGACCCCGCCCTCGCCACCCGCCCGCCCGACCCGCGCCTTCCCCTCGCATGGTTCGCCATCTTCCAGACGCGCGAGGAGGTTGCACCGTCGTTCGAGGACGGCGCGGCGGCGGAACTCGGCGCGTGGCGCATGCGCATCGGCGAGGCGGAGTATCGCGGCCGGATCGAGCAGATCCGCGCCCTGATCGCCGCGGGCGACAGCTACCAGGTGAACTTCACCACGCGGCTGGGTGCCACCTTCCGCGGCGACGCGGACGCACTGTACGCGCGGCTGTGCCTGGCGCAGTGCTCGGGCTACTGCGCGCACCTGCGGCTGGGCCCCGTCTCCATCCTGTCCGCGTCCCCCGAACTCTTTTTTCGCGCCAGCGGCGGTGAGCTGGAGCTTCGGCCCATGAAGGGCACGCGCCCCCGCGGCCGCTTTCCCGCGGAGGACGCCGCCCTGGCCGCGGAGCTGGCCGCATCCGCCAAGGACCGCGCCGAAAACCTGATGATCGTGGACCTGCTGCGGAACGATGCCGGCCGTGTCAGCGAGTTCGGCAGCGTGCGGGTGGAGCGGATGTTCGCGGCGGAGCGATACGAGACCGTCCATCAACTTACGTCGACGATCCGTTCGCGCCTGCGCCCGGATGTGGGGCTGGTGGAGATTTTTCGCGCGCTCTTTCCCTGCGGGTCGGTAACGGGCGCGCCCAAGGTGCGGACGATGGAGATCATCGCCGGGGCGGAGGACGAGCCGCGCGGCGTGTACTGCGGCGCCATCGGCTTCGTGTCGCCAAACGAGGCGGTGTTCAGCGTCGCCATCCGCACGCTGCTTCTGGATCATGGCGCGGGGACGGCGGAGCTGGGCGTGGGCAGCGGCGTCACCTACGACTCCGATGCGGGCGCGGAATACCAGGAGTGTCTGGACAAGGCGGAGTTTACGCGCCGCATGCCGGTGCGCTTCGACCTGCTGGAGACGCTGCTCTGGGAGCCGGACTGCGGATGGCTGCTTCTGGATGGCCATCTGGATCGGATCGCCGCTTCGGCCGCGTACTTCGGCTACGCGTTCGACCGTGCGGCGGTGGCGGGCGCGCTCCAGTCCGCTGCTGGCGGCTTTGGGGATGAACGGATGCGCGTCCGGCTGACCATCGACCGATCCGGCCATCCCTCCATCACCGCCACGCCGCTCGCCCCGCTGCCGGAACCGGTGCGCGTCGCGATCTCCGCCGATCCGGTGGACCATCGCGATCCCATGCTCTTTCACAAGACCACGCATCGCGCGGCGTACGAGTGCCGGGCCGCCGCCCGCCCGGACGCGGACGACGTGCTGCTGATCAACGAGCGCGGCGAAGTCACCGAATCCACCATCGCCAACCTGGTCGCGCGGATCGGCGGCGTGCTGTGGACGCCGCCGCTGGACTGCGGCGTGCTCCCCGGCGTGCTGCGCGCGGAACTGCTGCGCACGGGCGAGATCCGCGAGCGCGTCCTCCACCCCGCCGACCTGCGCGCAGCGGACGAACTGTGGCTGATCAACTCCGTCCGCCGCTGGCGCAAAGCGATCCTGATCGACTGATGGCGCGGGGCGTGCGGCGGCCCACCGCGACACCTCACCGGGAGGATGCAGATGAAGCGGGGAAGGCGCTGGATGTCGGCGGCCGTCGCGGCGGGGATGCTCGTTCCCCGGCCGGCGATGGCGCACGTGAAGTGGTTCACGGAATTCAGCTTCGGCGACGAGCCGCGCACGCTGGCGCAGGCCGTGGGGCCGCTCTTCATCGGGCTCGCCGTGCTGAGCATGGCGGTGATCGCGGCGCTCGTCTTTGTGGACCAGCGGCTGGAGAAGGTCCCCGCCTACCGCCGCGTGAACGACTGGCTGGCCGCGCGGCGCGGCGATTCCGTGCTGGTGATGCGCATCGGCGTGGGCGCGGCGCTGCTGCTGTCGTGGCAGGCGGATGCGCTGCTGGCGCCTGAACTCCGGGCAGCGGCGGGATGGATCGGCTGGTTCCAGTTCGCCTGCGCGTTCCTGCTGCTCTTCGCGCGGACGGTGCCGGCGGCGGGCGCGGGGCTCATCCTGCTGTACCTGATCGGCCTGGGGCGCTTCGGCGTCTTTCACATGCTGGATTACCTGCTGTACGCCGGGGCCGGGTGGTATCTGCTCACCAGCGGCGCCAAGGGTGAGCGGCTGCGCGGCACCGGCATCCCCGCGCTGTACGCGACCGTCGGCTTTTCCCTCTGCTGGGTCGCGCTGGAGAAGGTGATCTATCCGCAGTGGGCGCTCCACGTTCTGAACGAGCATCCGCAGCTCGCGCTGGGCTTTGACCTGCGCTTTTTTCTGCTGGGCGCCGCGTTCGTGGAGTTCAGCCTGGGCTACCTGCTGATCATCAACCTGCTGCAGCGGCCGCTGGCGCTGGTCATCACCCTCGTCTTTTTCACAACCACGCTGGTGTTCGGCAAGGTAGAGGTGATTGGCCACACGCCCATTCACGCCGCGCTCGTCGTGTTTCTGCTGGAAGGACCGGGCACCGCGTACCGCCCGCCGATCGCGTTCCACCGCAGGATGGGGCTGCGCACCGCGTTCGCGGCGGTCAACTTCGCGCTCCTGCTGGCCATCCTCATCGTTCCGTATGCCGCCATGGCCGGGTCGCTGCACCGGCAGGCGCCCGCGCGGCCGGAACCCGCACCGGCGGGGAGGTGAGCCGCGCTCAGTTTTTTCCAGCATTTGCGCGGGTTTTGGCGGCGCGTAGATTGAGCGCCGGCCACCCCCGGCACCCGTCATCAGGAGCGCGCATGCGAACCGTCCGCGAGCTGTTCGATCTGTCCGGAAGCGTGGCGCTGGTGACCGGGGGCGGGCGCGGGCTGGGCGAGCAGATGGCGCGCGGGCTGGCGCAGGCGGGAGCGTCCGTCGCGCTCGCCTCTCGCAAGCGGGACGCGTGCGCGGACGTCGCCCGCGAACTGGCGGAGGAGCACGGCGTGCGCACGCTGGCGCTGCGGCTGGACGTATCGGCGGAGGACGAGGTTCGCGCCGCGTTCGACGAGGTGGAGGCGGCGCTGGGGCCGGTGGATCTGCTGATCAACAACAGCGGAACGAGCTGGGGTGCGCCGGCGGAGCGGATGCCGCTGGACGCGTGGCGCAAGGTGATGGACGTGAACGCGACCGGCACCTTTCTGTGCTCGCGCGAAATCGCGTCGCGGCTGATTGCGCGGGGCGCGCCCGGCGCCATCCTGAACATCGCCTCCGTTTCCGGACTCAAGGGGAGCGCGCCGGAGATCCTGGACGCGGCCGGCTACAGCGCCAGCAAGGGCGCCGTCATCGCGCTCACCCGCGACCTCGCGGTGAAGTGGGCGCGCCACGGGATTCGCGTGAATGTGCTGGCGCCCGGCTTCTTTCGCACGGCGATGACGGACAAGGTGCTGGACGGCGCGGAGAAGGCGCTGGCCCGCATCGTTCCGCTGGGCCGCGTGGGCGGGGAGGATGAACTGCTGGGCGCGGCGCTGTTCCTGCTGTCCCCCGCGGCGGGATACGTGACGGGGCAGGTGCTGGCGGTGGATGGTGGGATGACGGCGTAACGTCCGAACGGGGAGCCAGCGCGGAGCGGGCGGGTGGGGAAGAACATCCGCCGGGATGAAGGGTTGGAGCGGCCGCCGGCTGGGGCCCTCACCCCGCGTGCTGCGCACGACGACCCTCTCCCACGAACGGATGTGGGAGAGGGAGCACACGGCAGATTCGTGCGGATCGGACGATGCGGTGCCCGGGCCGGCTTCGGGCCCCTCCTCCGGCCCCTCCCCGTGCAAACAGACGCACGGAGAGGGGAGAATTCACACCGGGGACTCTGGCGTGAGTGGGCGGTTAAAGCCCCGAACGGCGCGCGAATCGCGCCGTGTCGGGGGTTCCCGCTGTTTGAGCGGCGGATTCATTCGCTCAGGGATCGCGCGGCGGGGATGAACCGCGCGCCCGCACCGGGACCGCCGCCGCCCCCAACCCTCCCCCAGTCTTTTTTGGGGGAGGGTGGGCCGGTGGTGCCGGCCCGGGTGGGGGCCGCCCGCGAGCCTTGCATGACGGCTGGGGCACTTGGAACTGAGCACTTCCCCTCCCGCACTGACGCACTCAGCACTGACGCACTTTTTTTCTCGCACTTCAGGAGCGCGCGATGGCAACGATGCTGGAAGAGCCCGCCACCCGGGCGGCGGTCCACATGGAGATCGAGGACGGCCTCGCCGTCATCCGGATGAACGATCCCGCCCGGCCCGTGAACGTCATCTCCGCCGGACTCATCGAGGAGATGGGCGAGATCATCGACCGGCTGGACGCGGGCGAAGACGGCGTACGCGCGGCGGTGCTCATCTCCGACAAGCGCGGCAGCTGGATCGCCGGCGCCGACATCGAAGAGTTCAAGAACTTCAACACCCCCGCCGACGCCGAAGCCGCCAGCCGCGCCGGCCAGACGCTGCTCACCCGGCTGGAGCGGCTGCGCATCCCCGTCGTGGCGGCCATCGACGGCGCCGCGCTGGGCGGCGGGCTGGAGACGGCGCTCGCCTGCACCTACCGCATCGCCACGGACTCGCCCAAGACCAAGCTGGGCCTGCCCGAAGTGAACCTGGGCATCGTTCCCGGCGCGGGCGGCACGCAGCGCCTGCCGCGCCTCGTGGGGCTGCGCACGGCGCTGGACCTGATGCTCACCGGCAAGCAGCTGGACGGCCGCCGCGCCATGAAGGCCGGCATCATCGACGAAGTCGTTCCCGCGCCGGTCCTGCTCGCCGTCGCCAGCCGCGTGGCCATGGAGCTGGCGGACCGCAAGAAGACGCCGAAGTCCGGCCGCAGCACCGGCTCGCCCGACCGGCTGGAGCGTCTGGCCCCCATGCGCCGGCTGATCTTCAGCAAGGCGCGGCAGGGGGTGATGGAAAAGACGCACGGCCTCTACCCCGCGCCGCTGCGGCTGCTGCAGGTAGTGGAGCGCGGGCTGGACAAGCACATCGACCAGGGCTTCGAGCTGGAGGCCAAGGCGTTCGGCGAGCTGGCCGTGACGCCCGAGGCGCGCTCGCTGGTGCACGTCTTTTTCACCAGCACCGCGGCCAAGAACGATCCGGGGCTCACCAGCGGCGCCAAGGCGCGCGACATCGACCAGGTGGCCGTCGTGGGCGCGGGCTTCATGGGCGCGGGGATCGCCGCCACCTCGGCCGAGGCGGGAATCCGCGTGCGCCTGAAAGACGTGAAGCCCGAGGCCGCCGCCAAGGGGCTGCGCACCGCGCGCGAAAGCCTCAGCAAGCGCGCCAAGCGCAAGCGGCTGCGCAAGTTCGAGGTCACCAAGCTGCTGGACCGCGTGCAGCCCACCACGGAGTACACGGGCTTTCACGCCAGCCAGATGATCGTGGAGGCCGTGTTCGAGGAAGTTTCCCTCAAGCACCGCGTCATCCAGGAGATCGAGGCGGCGGTGGGCGAGGGCACCGTGCTGGGATCCAACACGTCCACGATCCCCATCGCCAAGCTGGCGGAGGCGTCCGCGCGTCCGGATCACGTCATCGGCGTGCACTTCTTTTCCCCGGTGGAGAAGATGCCGCTCGTGGAGATCATCACCCACGCGGGGACGGCGGACTGGGTGACGGCCACGACGCACGGCTACGCCAAGAAGATCGGCAAGACGCCCATCATCGTGAACGACTCGCCGGGCTTCTACGTCAACCGCATCCTGGCGCCCTACATGGCCGAGGCCGCGCTGCTGCTGCAGGAGGGCGTGCGGATGGAGGCCATCGACGAGGCGATGACGGAGTGGGGCTTTCCCGTGGGCCCCATCACGCTGTACGACGAGGTGGGGCTGGACGTGGCGCAGAAGGCGGGCAAGATCATGTCGGAGGCGTTCGCCGACCGCATGAAGCCCAGCGACATCGTGGACCGCCTGGTGGCGGACGGGCGCCTGGGCCGCAAGAACGGCAAGGGCTTCTACCGCTTTGGCGATGACGGCAAGAAGACGGGGCCGGACGAGAGCGTGTACGGCGTGATCGGCAACCCCGCCGCCCGCGAGCTGGGCGATGAGGAACTGCAGGAGCGGCTGGCGCTGATCATGGTGAACGAGGCGGTCCGCACGCTGGAAGAAGGCGTGCTGCGCAGCGCGCGCGACGGCGACGTGGGCGCCATCTTCGGCATCGGCTTTCCGCCGTTCCGCGGCGGGCCGTTCTGGTTCGTGGACCGCACCGGTCCCGCCAGGGTGCTGGAGCGTCTGCGGGCGCTGGAGCAGCGCTTCGGGGCGCGCTTTGCCCCGGCGCCGCTGCTGGAAAAGATGGCGCGCGACAAGACGCTCTTCTTTCCCGAGGACGCCTGAGCGCGGCCGACGCCCCGGCGCGCGAGATCGCGCCGGGGCTCCACCGCCTGTCCATTCCCCTTCCTTTTCCGCCGCGCGAGGTGGCGGCCTGGGTGCTGGAGGGGGATGACGGGCACGTGCTGGTGGATACGGGGATCGACACGCGACCGGCTCGCGAAGCGCTGCGGCAGGGCGCGGCGGACATCGGGGTCACGCCGGAGTCGCTGCGGCACGTCGTTCTGACGCACGCGCACATCGACCACTACGGCCTGGCGGGCCCGGTGCGCGAATGGAGCGGGGCGCGGCTCTCCATCCACGAGCGGGAAGAAGAGCTGGCGCAGCGCTGGGTAAAGGGATGGGCAGACGACAAGTTTCTTGTCGGCGAAAGCTTTCGCGCGGGCGGGATTCCGGCGCCGCTGGCGGATGCGCTGCTCGCCGCGTCGGACCGCATTCACCAGCGGTACGAGTATTATCCGCCGGATGAACTGCTGCGCGGGGACCGCGGGGCGCTGCCCGGCGGCGGCGGGTGGGAGTGGATTCTGACGCCCGGGCACTCGCCGGGGCACGTAACGGTCTATCATCCGGAGCGCCGGCTGCTGATCGCGGGCGATCACGTGCTGCCGCGCATTTCGCCCAACATCGGCGCGGATCTGTACGCCGAGAACCCGCTGGCGGACTACCTGGCCTCGCTGCGCCGCCTGCGCGAGCTGCCGGTGGACCTCGTTCTGCCGTCCCACGGCGAGCCGTTCACCGGCCTGGCGGAGCGGATTGACGTCCTGCTGGCGCACCATGACGAGCGCAACGAGCAGACGCTGGATCTGCTCGATGAACCGAAGACGGCGTACGATGTTGCGCTCGGCCTCTTTCCCGAACTGCCGCCGGACAACTTCCTGCACGCGCTGCGGGAGGCCCGCGCCCACCTGGCCTACCTCGCCGGCATCGGCGCGGCGGAGCGCGATCCGGATGGCGTCGTGGAGCGCTGGCGGCGGGCGCGGTAGGAAGGGAGGAGCCGCGCTCGGGTGCCGGGAGCTGGGGCGACTGAAGTCGCGGCAACAACGGCGCGAAGTCCGCCTTCGCGGACTGTGGGCGACAACCCGGTTTGTGCTCCCGGACGACTGTTCTGCCGATGGCGCGAATGGGCTTCCGCCGGTCAGGGGATGTCTGCCAAGGCAATCGGATCGCGATCAAGCATGTCATGCCGGGGAAGCGGCGCGCCGGACGGGTCCGACGCGCCGCTTTCTGCGTGATCAATGAGTCGGCACCGAATTCCCGACCGAACTGCTGCCTGGGACGGTGCGCCCGACCGTCCGACGCAGGCGCCCGCGGAGCGCGACGGCACGCGATCCGCAGGTTGGGGCAGGATGCAGGCGGGATGACGGAAGAGGGGATGTATCGACCTCGCGTGAGGGATTCGCGCCCGGAGGGCCGAGAACCCGGTTCGCGCGTGGATGAAGCCCGCTCGGCAAGCTCAACCGTGGCGCGAACCGGGGCTCGGCGCCGTTGGCAACAGCTGTATCGTTGCCTACGGCGCGCGAAGCCCGACCCGGAGCGCAGCGGAGGGGCACGCCCAGGGGAAGTGCGTGAGTGCTGGGTGCTGAGTGCGTGAGTGCGAGGACGGAAGTGCTCAGTGCTCAGTGCCCGGGCGGAAACGCGAAACCTCATCCTCCCACCCGCCGATCAGAAAACCCCGTACCGGAGAACGACCGTGGAAGACTGGCAGAAGAACCTGGTGACCACCAGCGACGGCATCGCCGAACTGCTGCGCGAAACCAAGCGTGTGGCGGTGCTGGGGATCAAGACCGAGGCGCAGTCCGGACAGGCCGCGTTCTACGTCCCCGAGTACCTGCATACCGCCGGGCTGGACGTGGTGCCCGTTCCCGTCTACTACCCGGACGTCACCGAGATCCTGGGCAAGAAGGTGTACCGCACGGTGGCGGGAATTCCCGAACCGGTAGACATGGTGAACGTGTTCCGCCGCCCGCAGGATGTGACGGCGCACGTGGACGACATCCTGGCCGCCAAGCCCAAATCGGTCTGGATGCAGAGCGGCATCCGCAACGACGAAGCCGCCCGCAGGTTTGCCGAAGCCGGCATCCGCGTGGTTCAGGACCGGTGCCTGATGGTGGAGCACCGCCGCTCCCGGTAAACATCTGGTTCTTTGATTGAGAACCGTTATCAACCACTCTGGCCAGAAATCCCGGCCGGCGCTCCCGCCCCCGCTTCTCGCAAGTCATTGCCAGAAGCGGGTTTGCGGATTGTAGGGAAAACGACTACAAAAGGTGGGGCCGCGCCTGATATTGCAGGCGGGTTGCCACCGTGTTATATGGGGTGCTCCGAACAGCCACCCGGCCCAGGAGAGCCGGCGGGGGCTGGGGGGACGCCGCGCGCGGTCGAGCGAAAAAGGGGCGCTCGGGTGCGCGCGGCCCATGGTATTCTCCGTTCAGGCAGACGATGACAAAGCTCCTTCGCATGGCGGCGCTCGCGCTGCTCCCGGTGGTCGTCGCGGCTTCGTGCCGCCCGTACAGGGCGGATGAAGGCGACGGCCCCGACCAGCCGATCGCGTTCTACCACAGCGTGCACGCGGGCGACAACAAGATGCCCTGCATGTACTGCCACTACACGGCCGACCGGTCGCCGGACGCGGGAATCCCCAGCGTGCAGCTCTGCGTGGGTTGCCACGTGCCCGCCAGCAGCGCGCCCACGTCGCTGCGCGGCCAGGCGGCGCTCGCCTTTCCCCGCGTCAAGGGCACGGCCGAAAAGCCGGACAGCGCCTGGCACCAGGAAGGCCTGAAGCTGGTGGACTACTGGAAGCGCGGCGAGGGGATTCCCTGGGTGCGCATCCACAAGATCCCCGAGCACGCCAAGTTCCCGCACAACTCGCACGTGAACGCCGGCCTGCAGTGCCAGACGTGCCACGGCCCCGTGCAGGAAATGAAGAAGGTGTACCAGTTCTCGTCCCTGCGGATGGGGTGGTGCATCGACTGTCACCGCGGCGAGATGCCGCTGTCGGCCCCGGAAGAGGCCGCGGTGCGCAGCCGGTCGTCGTTTGTTCGCAAGCTGCGCGCGCTCCGCTCCGAGGGCGGAGACATTCGCGGCCAGCAGGCCACTTATCCCAACCAGCGCGCGTCAACCGACTGCGTGGTCTGCCACTACTGACGGCCGGCACTGAGAAGGATTGCTGAGGAGACGGCATGTCTGACGGAATGAAGAGGCGCACCTTTCTGAAGGTGCTTGGCGCGTCGGGCGCTGCGACGGCCACGGTGGGATGCTCCACCGGGCAGGTCGAAAAGCTGATCCCGTACGTGGTGCCCCCCGAGGAAGTGGTTCCCGGGGTGCCGACCTACTACACCACCACCTGCCGGGAATGCCCGGCCGGGTGCGGGATGCACGTGGAGACGCACGAAGGACGCGTCACCAAGGCCGAGGGCAACCCCGACCACCCCATCTCGCACGGCAACCTGTGCCCGCGCGGGCAGGCCGCCCCCCAGGGGCTCTACCACCCGGACCGCTACACGGGCCCGTCGGTGATGGAGTTCGGGGTCGACCAGCCGCGCAGCACCACTTGGCAGCAGGCCGAAACCGCCGTGGCCGAGGCGATCCGCACCGCTCCGCGCGGCAGCGTGGTCTACCTCACCGGCGGCTACGCTGGCAGCATGGACCGCCTGGCCACCGACTTCGCCACGGCGATCGGCGCGCGCCGCGTGGACTGGGCCCCGCTTGAGGACACGCCGCGCGACCTGCGCTTCGCCGACGCGGACCTGCTGGTGAGCTTCGGCGCCGACTTCCTGGAAACCTGGGGGTCGCCCGTCGACTACGCGTACCAGTTCTCGCAGCAGCACGCGTACAACAACGGGCGCCGCGGCAAGTTCGTGTGGGTGGGGCCGCACCGCCCGCTCACCGGCATCAACGCCGACCTGTGGATCCCCACGCGCCCCGGCACCGAGGCGCTGCTGGCCCAGGCGCTGGCCGCGGGCGGGGACCTGTCGGCCGTCGGCGCGCAGATCGCCCCGGAGAATCCGACCCCGGCGGACACGCAGCGCATCACCACCGGCCTGCGTACGCTGGGCGAGTGGTGGGGCGCGTCGGCCCGCAAGGTGGCGTTCGGCCCCGGCTACGCGGTGCGTGGCACCAACGGCGAGGCGCTGCGCCAAGCCGTGGACCGGCTCAACGGCCGCACCACGGCCCCGGCGACGGACGCCCGCCCCATGCTGCAGCTCATTGAGCAGATGCGCGCGGGGCAGGTGAAGGTGATCCTGATGGATTCGCCCAACCCGGCCTACACGCTTCCCGGCGGCCTCAAGTTCGCCGAGGCGCTGCAGAAGGTGCCCACGCGCGTCACGTTCAGCAGCTTTCCGGACGAGACCTCGGCGATGGCCACGCACGTGCTGCCGCAGAGCCACTTCCTGGAGCGGTGGGACGACTACATCCCGCAGCCCGGCGTGTTCGAGCTGGTGCAGCCGGCGATGAAGCCGGTGTTCAACACCCGCGCGGTGGGCGAGATCCTGCTGGGCATCAGCCGCGCGCTGCGCGTGGTGCCCACGGCGGGCTTCACGGGAACGACGTGGCTGGATTACCTGCGCGCCTCCTGGGCCGCGCGGGCCGGCAGCCCCGAGGCGTGGGACGGCGCGCTGCGCCGCGGCGGCGTGTTCGCCGAAAACGGCCGCGGCACGCAGGCGCTGGGCTTTACCGCGCTGGACCGCCAGGCCCAGCCGGCCGCCGCGGCCCCCGCCGCCGCTCCGGCGGTGACGGCTCCGGCCGCCGCCGCCGCCGCGGGTGCCGTGGCCGCGACCACCGCGCAGCCGGCCCCGGCCGCCGCGCCGGTCGTCGTTCCGCCCGCGCAGGTGCAGGCGCCGCCGCGCGCGGTGGCCGCCGCCACCTACCAGGCGCCGCGGTACGAGGGCGAGGCCAACGGCCTGCACCTGGTCGTCTACCCGTCCATCCGCTTCTACGACGGCCGCACCGCCAACCGCCCCTGGCTGCTGGAGCTGCCGGACCAGGTGGCCAAGGTGAGCTGGGATTCGTGGGCCGAGGTGCATCCGGACACCGCCAAGGCGATGGATCTGGAGCAGGGCGACGAAGTGGAGATCCGCTCGCCGCACGGCATGGTCAAGACGCGCATCTACGTCTACCCGGGCATCATGCGCGGCGCCATCGCCATGCAGATGGGACTGGGGCACGAGGCGTTCGGCCGCTTCACGGCGGGCGTGGGCGCCAACCCCATGAAGCTGCTGGGCGGCTCGGTGGATCCGGCTTCCGGCGGGCTGACCACGGCGGGCGTGCGCGTTTCGCTCACCAAGACGGGCCGCGGCAACGTGACGCGCGCCTTTCCGCAGGGCCTGGTGGAGCAGGGCGTGCGCGTGCAGCACGACCGCGCCATCTCGCAGGCGGTGGGCATTACCGAACTGATGCGGCTGGACCAGAAGGGCCCGGGCTTCGTTCCCGGCGAGGAAAAGCCGATTCACCAGCTCAAGGGCTCCGGCGGCTTCGTGCCGGTGGAGACCACCACCGATCCGGCGGCCTACCCGCCGGCCGGGACGGAGTACGGCGAGTACATCGACAACGAGACGCGCTGGGCCATGGTCGTGGACCTGGCGCGGTGCATCGGCTGCGCGGCGTGCGTGGTGGCCTGCTACGCGGAGAATAACATCCCGGTCGTCGGGCCGACCGAAATCCGCAAGGGACGCGAGCTTTCGTGGCTGCGCATCGAGCGGTACTTCGGGGTCAGCCGCCACGAGGAAGAGGCGATGCGGGACGACGCCACGGACGACGTGCGCTTCCTTCCCATGCTGTGCCAGCACTGCGGCCAGGCGCCCTGCGAGCCGGTGTGCCCCGTGTACGCGGCGTACCACACGCCGGACGGCCTGAACGGCCAGGTGTACAACCGCTGCGTGGGCACGCGCTACTGCGCCAACAACTGCCCGTGGAAGGTGCGCGTCTTCAACTGGTTCACCTACCAGTTCGCCGAGCCGCTGAACTGGCAGCTGAACCCGGACGTGACGGTGCGCGAAAAGGGCGTCATGGAAAAGTGCACGTTCTGCGTGCAGCGCATCCATGAAGCCGAGCGCAACGCGACTTCCGAGGCCCGCGCCCTGCGCGACGGCGAAGTGGTGCCGGCGTGCGTGCAGACGTGCCCCACCGAAGTGTTCGTCTTCGGCAACATCGCCGACCCCACCACCGCCGTGGCGCAGGCGGCCCGCAGCAACCGCGGCTTCCGCGCGCTGGGCGAGCTGAACACGCAGCCGGCCATCGTCTACCTGAAGAAGGTGACGCTGCACCAGCCCAGGAACGGCGGGCGTGAGGCGCCTCCGCCGGCCATGGGCGGCACCACCGAGCACCAGCCGCAGGAAGGCCACGAACCGGCCATGCAGGGAGGACACTGATCATGTCGACGACGGTAACGACGGTAACCCGGTCCGAGTTCCATCCGGACGTCGAGTCGTACCAGCAGGTAAACCGCGACGCCCTGTCGCTGCTCACCAACCCGGGCAAGGGCTACATCGCCCTGCTGGGGATGGCGGTGTGCCTGGTGGGGCTGCTGGTGGTGGCCGAGCTGCACAACATCATCTACGGCCTGGGCATGGTGGGTGAGAACTGGACGGTTCTCATCACGACCTTCGTGTTCTGGGTGGGCATCGGCCACGCGGGCACGCTGATCTCCGCGATTCTGTACCTGTTCCGCGCGCCCTGGCGGCAGGCCATCTACCGCTTCGCCGAGGCGATGACGGTGTTCGCGGTGCTGACGGCGGCGCTGTTCCCGCTGATCCACATCGGCCGTCCCTGGTTCTTCTACTGGCTGCTTCCGCTTCCCAGCCAGCGGCACATCTGGCCCAACTTCCGGTCGCCGCTGCTGTGGGACGTGTTCGCGGTGACGACGTACCTTACGGTCAGCTCGGTGTTCTTCTTCATCGGCCTGATCCCCGACATCGCGGCGGCGCGCGACGCGGCCACCACGCCGGTGCGCAAGCGCATCTACACGGCGCTGGCGCTGGGGTGGCGGGGCACGGACCGCGAGTGGCGCCACTTTACCCGCGCGTACATGTTCCTGGCCGCGCTGGCCACGCCGCTGGTGCTTTCGGTGCACTCGGTGGTGTCGTGGGACTTCGCGGTGTCCATCGTGCCGGGGTGGCACACCACCATCTTCGCCCCGTACTTCGTGGCGGGCGCCATTCTGTCCGGCGTGGCCATGGTGGTGACGCTGATGGTGCCGGTGCACCGCATCTTCCGCCTGGGGGCGTACTTCACCCCGGTGCACTACGACCGGCTGGCCAAGCTGCTGCTGCTTACGTCCACCATCGTGGGCTACGCCTACGCCATGGAGTACTTCATGGCGTACTACTCGGGCGAACTGTACGAGCGCGACGTGTTCTGGGACCGCGTCACGGGCGACTACTGGTGGGCGGGGTGGTCCATGATCACCTTCAACGCCATCATCCCGCAGCTTCTGTGGATCAAGAAGGTGCGGCAGAACCTGAACGCGTTCTTTTTGATCACGATCTTCGTGAACATCGGGATGTGGTACGAGCGCTTCGTGATCATCGCGCCGTCGCTGGCCCACAGCTACGAGCCGTGGAAGTTCTGGAACTACCACATGACCTGGGTGGACGCGTCGCTGCTGCTGGGCAGCTTCGGCTGGTTCTTCATGTGGTTCCTGCTCTTCCTGCGCTTCCTGCCGGGTCTGTCGATGGCGGAAATCAAGGAAGTGCTGCCGCCGCCCATGAAGCGCACCGGCGCGGCGCACCACGCCGAAGATTCGCACGCCACCTCGGTGGAACTGCTGCCCACCGGCTACAACGAGTGGGAGGCCCGATGAGCAAGCTGCAGACGGGGGTGCTGGGCGTATTCCCGCACCTGGACACCGCGACCGACGCGATCCGCTCGCTGCGCGCGCAGGGGTACGAGCTGACGGTGTATTCGCCCACGCCGCGCCACGAGGTGGAAGAGGCGCTGGGCACCAAGGAAAGCCCGGTGCGCATCTTTACCCTGATCGGCGCCTTTACGGGCACCGCGGCGGGAACGGCGCTGGCCACCTGGGCGTCGCTGGACTGGCCGCTGGTGGTGGGCGGCAAGGAGATCATCGCGCTCCCCGGGTTCAGCGTCATCATGTTCGAGCTGACCATTCTGCTCGGCGCGCTGAGCACGGTGGCCGGCCTGTTCATCCTGGGGCGCATGCCCCACGTGGGGCCGCCGGAAGCGCCCATGTACCACCCGTCCTTCACGGCGGGCAACTTCGGCGTGTTCGCCCACGCTCCCCGCGACCGCTACGGCGACGTGCAGCGGATCATGAACGAGAGTGGTTCCGAGGAGGTGCTCGTTGACCAGCGCTGAGCTTCGCCGCGGCGCGCGCGCCCTGGCGCTGCTGGGCGTCGCCGCGGCCCTTCCCGCCTGCACCGACTGGGCGGGATACGACATCGACGAGGCTTCGGGCAAGGTGCCCGCGTTTTCGACGATGCGCGAGGACGTGATGCCCGACCCGTACGAGATGGTGCGCGAGCCGGTGCCCGGAACGGTGCCCACGCGCAACCCCATGGGCGACGTGCCGCGCCGCTTTTCGCAGACGCAGCTGGATTCGGTGGCGGCGACGCTGCAGAACCCGCTGCGGCCGGACGCGCGCACCCTGGCGCGCGGCAAGCTGATGTACGAGCAGCACTGCTCCTCGTGCCACGGCGACCTGGGCGACGGCAAGGGGCCGGTGATCGGCCCCGACAAGTTTCCCTACGCGCCGGCGCTCAACGCCGGGCCCACGCAGGCCCGTTCGGACGGCTACATCTACGCGGTCATCGACGTGGGCCGCGGCCTGATGCCTCCGTACGGCGCCCGGGTGACGCACCTGGACCGCTGGGCGGTGGTGGAGTACGTGCGCCAGCTTCAGGGCGGCCTGGAAACCCGCAACCCGCCGCCGAACGTGTCGGCCGTGGGCGCGCAGGTGCCCAACGCCGCGCCGGTGGAGCCGGCCCCGGCCGCCAGCCGTACGCCCCCGTCGGTGGAGACCGCGCCGCCGAGCACGCAAGAAAACCCCTGACGAGCGTTTCTGATGGCTGGGCATAGCGATTATCCGACCCACATTCCGCTTCGCATGGCGGCCGGCAACTCGGCGGCCACCCTGGGCGGTCTGCTGCTGGCGGTCGCCGGCGCGGCGGCGGCATTCCTGTTCGCGCCTTCGAGCCAGCGGGCGTGGAACGCCTTCCACTTCAACTGGATGTTCTGGTCGTCGGTGTCCATCGGCATGGTGATGTTCGCCGTGGCGCTGCACCTGACCAACGCGCGGTGGGCGTGGTCCATCAAGCGGTTTCCGCTGGGCGGGGTGGCGTTCCTTCCGTTCGCGTTCCTCCTGTTCATTCCGCTTCTGCTGGGCGGCAAGAACATCTTCTTCCATCACTGGATCCCCCATCTGGTCGACGGGGTGATGCACGACCCCATTCACGGGGACGCGGTGCTGGAGGCCAAGTCGGGGTGGCTGAACTTCACCTTCCTGTTCGTTCGCGACCTGGTGGGGATGGCGGTTCTGTTCGGCCTGGCCATGCGGTTCGCCTACCACCAGCTGCGGGCCGACGTCCACGGGCTGGACCGGGCCGGGCGCCGCAGCTTTGCGCACAACTGGCTGCGCGGCGACGGGCGGGGCGACGTGCGGCAGATGGCGGCCGTGTCGCAGCAGGCCGCGCTCAAGATCGGCGTGTTTCTGGGGATCGCCTACGCGGTCGTGTGGGGGTTCGTGGGGATGGACGTGGCGATGCTCACGCTTCCGCACTTCTTCAGCACGATGTTCCCGGTGGCGTTCTTCATCAGCGCGTTCCACTCGGGGCTGGCGATGACGGCGCTGATGGTGGTGCTGTACCGCGGCTCGCTGCGGCTGGAGTCGTACATCACCGAAAAGCAGTTTCACGACCTGGGCAAGCTGGTGTTCGCCTTTGCCGTGTTCTGGATGTACATCAACTGGTCGCAGTACGTGGTGATCTGGTATGGCCTGCTGCCCAACGAGCAGGAATACTTCGTTCTGAAGTTCCTGAAGTTCGGGCCGCTGGTGATCGCGACGGTGCTGCTGATCTTTGTGCTGCCGTTCTTCGGGCTGCTGCCGCGGTCGGTCAAGAAGGTGCCGCAGATTCTGGCCGGCTTCGCCGTGCTGATCCTGGTGGGCCACTGGATCGAGCGCTTCCTGCTGGCCACGCCGAACTTCTGGCTGGAGGAATGGGGAGCCATCGGGATCGGCTTCCCGGAGATCGCGATGTCGCTGGCGTTCCTGGGGCTTTTCGTGGCGTGCTACTCGTGGTACATGGCCACCTTCCCGATCCTGCCGTCGCCGGTTACGCTGGCCGCCATGCCCAGCGGGCTGGTGGAGGTGGAGGTTCCCGCGACGCACGTGGCCGGGCCGCACGGCGCGGGCCCGCACATCGCCGGGGCGTGACGTTTCTGGATGGATGAGATCGCCCGGTTCGGGTGGTCGGCTGAGATAAAAAAGAGGTCCCGCGGCTCACCCGAGTCGCGGGACCTTTTTTCGTGCGTGCAGGCGTTGCAGGGGCGACTGAAGTCGCGGCAACAACGGCGCGAAGTCCGCCTGCGCGGACTGTGGCGGAACGTGCCGTTTGGTACGACGGGATTCGGCGCGTCCGCCCACCCAAGAGCGAATGAATTCGCCGCTGGAAAGGCACGAAGTCCGCCTTCGCGGACTGTGGCGGCGGCTTGGGTGTGTAGGCGCGGAGATCGATCGGGCGCTACTCTGGGAGGCAGGGGAGTACGGGTTATCGCGCCTGAACGAGCAGATCTTGGATGATCCGTGCGCCGCGTTCGGCGGCGCCGAGGTGAGAGGCCACGTAGGCGCGCGCGGCGGCTCCGGCATGCGTTCTACGCTCGTCATCCGACAGAATGGGGCGGAGGACGGTCTCGAGCGGGGCGGCGTCGCTAGCCTCGAACGCGCCGCCCGCGCGGATCAGGTCGGCGGCCTCGCGCGCGTTGGCGTGGCGTGGCCCGAAGAGCACAGGAACGCCGAATGCGGCGGGTTCCAGCACGGAATGCAGCCCCGCCGTTCCCCATCCACCCCCCACGTACGCAACGTCCGCCACCGCATACAGGTCGCCGAGCACGCCCACGCGGTCCACCAGCACGGTGTCGCCGGGCCCGGTCCCCGCGTCCACGGCGGAAAGGCGAACGGGGGCGCGGCCGGTGGCACGGAGCGCGGCGTCGGAGCGGGCCAGGTAGTCCGGCGTGGGCTCGTGCGGAACCAGGATCAGGCGCGGGCGCAGTCCATCCGCGGCCAGGCGGGCGAGCGCGGGGATCAGACGATCCTCATCCGCGGGCCAGGTGGAGCCGGCGACGAGCGTCATCCCATCGGAACCACCGAACGGGCGGAGCAGGGGCGAGGCAAGGTCCGCCGCCGCGGTGCGCGCCCACACCTGGTCGAACCGCGCGTCGCCCATCACCTGACGCCGCCGCGAGGGGACGTTGAGCCCGGCGAAGCGGTCCGCGTCCTCCGCCGAGATCGCCGCGACGACGTCCAGCCGCGCGTACGCAGGGCCCAGGAGGGCGCGCGCCGGTCCGCGCAGGCGGCTGGATCCGGCGGGGAGCGTGGCGCTCAGGAGGGCGAGGCGGACGCCGCGGGCGGCGGCTTCGCGGGTGAGGACGGGCCACACGTCCGTCTTGGAGAACGCGATGACGTCGGGGCGGAGCGCGTCCAGCGCGCGGCGGATGTCGCCGGCGAGGTCGATGGGGAGGTAGTCCGCGTGGTCCGCGCCTACGCCGGCGGCGAACCGCTCGGCTGAGGCGGAAAAGAAGGTGTAGACGACCTGCGCCTCCGGCCGCCGCGCGCGGAACGCCTGCAGAACGGCGCGCGCCTGCAGCCCTTCGCCCACGCTGGGCGCGTGGAACCACACGAGGGGACGCGCGGGATCGCGGTGCGCGGCCGCCCACGCCTCCATCCGCGCCAGCACACCGGACCGCCCGCGAACGCTGCGGGCGAGCTTTCCGTCGCCCCGCGCGGCGAGCGGAAGGAGCGGGCGGGCGGCGCGGAGCGCGAGGGTGTACAGCGTCTCGGGTAGCGGCATGCGGCCCAAGGTAGCACGCGCCGCGCCGCCCGGAAACGAGCGCGGGGGCGGCCCTGTCGGCCGCCCCCGCGCTGTTCATCCACCCCGTCCGGAATCAGACGGAGGGCGGTCGGTACGTGGTGCCCGCGCCGCGGTTGAGGTCGCCCTCGTCCGTTCCCGCGGTGCCCGTCGGCCCGTTGAAGTCCGGAGGCGAGACGTAGCCCGCGCCCGTGCCGCCCACGTCCTGCGCGCCCGCGACCGAGCCCGGGGTGGCTTCGTAACCCGTGCCGGTTCCGCCGAGGTTGGTGGGGCCCCCGGCCGGGCTGGGCGCGGGGCTGTAGCCCGTCCCGCCCAGGTCCGCCGTGCCGCCCGCCGCTCCGTAGCCGGTGCCCGTGGAGCCCGCCGCGCCGGTGTAGCCGGTGCCGGCCGTGCCCGCGTAGCCGGTGGATTCGGTGTATCCGGTTCCGGTGCCGGCCGAATACTCGGTGCCTGAGTGGTACGGCATCCCGCCCGCGTACGCGCCCTCGCTCTCGTACTCGTCGGGCGGATAGGCGTCCTCGATGATGACGACCTCCGGCTCCAGGTCCACCACCTCCACGTACTCCAGCGGCTGCTCCTCACGCGCAAGCTGGTTGCGCACCAGGTACGCGATCCCCGCCGCGGCCAGCCCGCCCAGCAGCATGCGGCCGATGGGGAGCCCGCCTTCCTTCGTGTGCTCCGCTTCGTTCGGGCGCGGCGTGATGCGCACGTGCTCGGCGAACAGGTTCAGCATGGCGTGCGTGAAGTCGTCGATGTCCTGCGGGCCGCGGCTGGACACCCAGTTGCGGTCACGCACGACCGGCTCGTCGCTCCACACGCCGCCGGCGTTGCGCACGTCGTCGCGGATGCCGGGCCACGAGGTCAGGCTGCGGCGCACGATGAGCCCGCCGGAAATCAGCAGCCACGGCGCGTGGCAGATGACCGCGATGGGCTTGCCGGCGTGGTCCATGGCCCGCACGAAGTCCAGCGCGCGGTCGTTCTGGCGCAGCGTGTCGGGGTTGATGAGCCCGCCGGGGAGCAGCAGCGCGTCGTACTCGCCCGCGTCGGCGGTGTAGACGGTTCGGTCGACGCGCACCTTCTTGCCCGGATACATGTGGTTCACGCCACGGATGCGCCCGGGGCGCAGCGAGACGATGTCCACCTCGGCGCCGTGCTCCTCCAGCGCTTCCACCGGGTGCGTAAGCTCGATCTGCTCGAAGCCGTCCGTCGCGAGCACCGCGACGCGAAGCCCCTTGAGATTTACATCATGCATGGCGGTCTCCTCCCGAGTGATGCCGTTCAGGGAGGCGGCGCGGGTGCAAGAGGCGGACCGGCGGGGAGGGGGAAGTGCGGGAGTGCTGGGTGCGTGAGTGCGTGAGTGCGACGGGCGGGACGTGACTGCGATCCCGCGGAGTGTGGCGCGGCGGCGGGGTGGGGCCCTCACCCCGCGTGCTGCGCACGACGACCCTCTCCCACGAACAGATGTGGGAGAGGGAGCACACACCAGATCGGCGCCTCGAGCGAGGCTTCTGGCGCGTGGCGGCCTTGGTCGGCGGTTGAAACCGCACCTCGAAGAACACGAAGTCCGCCTGCGCGGACTGTGCCCCCGGGCAGTGTCTGTTGCTCCCGAACGCAGTTGAAGCCCCGAACCGGACGCGCCAGCGGCTGGTGTCGGGGGTTACCGCTGTTTGAGCGGCGGATTCATTCGCTCAGGAGAGGTGCGGCACGCGCCAAACCTGGTGCTCGCCACGCGGACTGCGGCCCTCACCATTCGCGGCATCGCCGTAGCGGCTCCTCCGCGAACAGAGCGGTCGGGCTTACTGCTTGTGCGGCGGATTCATCCGCTCACGTGCGGGGCGGCACGCGCCGAACTCTCGCTCGTCCGCAGAGTGTGACCCTCACCCCGGGTGCTTCCGGCGGGCGTGGAGCGATTGAGTGGCCGATCGTGATCAGGATGCGTCGGCGACGGGGAGCGTGAGGTGGCCGGTGGTGACGGGAACGGCGCCACCGCCCACACGCACGGCGGCGATTTCGCCACCGCGGATGTCGGCTTCCAGATGCAGCAGGCTGGGGCGGCCCATCTCCACGCCCTGCGCGACGGACCAGCGCAGCACGCGTTCCGGCGCGCCGTCCAGCCGCCGCGCGAGATACCCGGCAAAGGCGCTGGCCGCGGCCCCGGTGGCCGGATCTTCGTCGATGCCCATCGCGGGCGCGAACATGCGGGCGCGCAGATCCGCGCTCTCGCCGTCGGGCGTAAAGACGTACACATGCGGCGCCCAGCCCGGCCCCACGTGCTCGTTCCACGTGGCACGGTTCAGGCGCGCGCGGCTGAGCACATCCGTGTCGCGAACGGGGATGATCTGGAAGGGGACGCCGCAGGAGACGGTTTCAGCCTCGAAACCATCGGCACCGATCTCGTCCGGGTCGAGCGAGAGGAGTTGGGCGAGGATGGACGCAGTCGGGGCGGGAGGCCCCCACTCCGGGAGCACGGCGGCGGTGAGCCGCGCGAAGTCCGCGCGGCCGCCCTGGCCGCTCAGCGCCACGCGCACGGGGCCGACGCCCTCTTCCAGAACGGCCTCCGCGGCGTCGCCGGCGAGCGGAACGCGGCCCAGCCAGGAGAGCAGCAGCGCGGTCCCGACGGTGGGGTGGCCGGCGAACGGCAGCTCCATCCCCGGCGTAAAGATGCGCAGCCGCGCCGTGTGCGCCGCGTTCTCCGGCGGAAACACGAACACGGTTTCCGACAGGTTGAACTCGCGCGCGATCTGCCGCATGTCCTCGCCGGACAGGCCGGCCGCGTCGGGAAACACGGCCAGGGGATTGCCTCCGAACACGCGGTCGGTGAACACGTCGAGCGTGTGGAATTGAAAGGTGCGGGGTTCGGACATGCTGGTTGCGAGCTGAGGACGATGCGGAAGCGGAGGCCGGACGCGCGGCGGCGGGAATAGTAGCGCGGTGTACAAGGTCTGCGACATGCGTCGGCTTACCCGGTCGCGCGCCGCGGCGGATGAGGAATCCGGCCATCCGCGTGAGAAAGTGGCGTGCGTCACGCGACGTTGGCTTGGCGGAGAGTAGATCCTTCGGTCGCGCATGACTCGGCTCTGCCGGAGTCGCGGCGCACGCTCTCTCAGGATGACGCCTTCGGGCGGAGTTTGGCGGGGGCAGATGGGTTGCGGGCCGTTTCTCGACCCGCTCTCAGGAGGGCGCCATGGGGCGCGCTTCGGGGCAGGATACAGAGGAGGCCGAAGGCGGGGCCTCGACATCGTCCCGGGAGACGGGCGCGAGATGCGCGGAGCTTGCCGCCACAGGCGCGCAGGGTCACGGCGGGACGGGGGCTGGGGGAGGCTGTCTGTTGCGTGAGGGATGCGGGCCCGGAGGGGCGAGACGCCGGTGCGCCGCGCACGTCATTGCGGGGTAACACGATGGCCGGTGGCGCACCGGTGGCTCGACGCCGTTGGGCACAGCAGTACCGTGCCCTACGGCGCCCGCAGCCCGGCCCCGCGCAGCGGGGACACGCCCGGAGCAGCCGGTCCGTAAAGCCGTTCATCCCAAGTAGATCAGGAACGATTCACCGCTCGCGCCGCGTACACTTTCGCGCGGCTGGACAGTTCGGTATGTTTTCGGTATGAAGGACAGAATCGTCATTCGAGGGGCGCGGCAGCACAACCTCAAGAACCTGGACCTGGACATCCCGCGGCGCGCCGTGGTGGTGATTACCGGGCCGTCCGGGTCGGGAAAGAGCTCGCTCGCCTTCGACACCGTATATGCCGAGGGGCAGCGGCGCTACGTGGAAAGCATGTCCACGTACGCCAAGCAGTTCCTTGACCGCATGGAAAAGCCCGACGTGGACCGCGTGGACGGCATCAGCCCCGCGGTCGCGATCGAACAGCGCAACCCCACCAAGACCAGCCGCAGCACCGTCGGCACGGCGACCGAGGTGTTCGACTACCTGCGCCTGCTGTGGGCGCGCGTGGGCCGCACCTACTGCCCGGGGCCGCACCCGGACCAGCCGTGCGGCCGCGAGGTCAAGCCCGACACGGTGCAGAGCGCCACGGACGCCATCCTTGCCCTTCCCGCCGGGACGCGGATGATGGTGTGCTTTCCGCTGCCGCTCAGCACGCGGGTCACGCACGCCGTCGTGGTGGAGAACCTGCGCGCGCTGGGCTTCATGCGGCTGCTGGTGGACGGCGGCGAGCTTCACCTGGATGAGCTTCCCGAGGGGCTCGATCTGGTGGCCGCGCGCGAGCTTCTGGTGGTGGTCGACCGTCTGCGCGCGGATCCGGAAGACGTGGCGCGCGTGGCCGATTCGCTGCAGATGGCGTTCAACGAGGGCGAGGGCGAGGCGGTCGTCGTTCCCCTGGGCCTGCCGCGGCTGCGTTTTACGGAGCGCTTCCGCTGTCCGGACCATCCGGAGATCGAGTTCGCCACGCCGTCGCCGCAGCTGTTTTCGTTCAACAATCCGTACGGTTCCTGCCCGGAATGCACCGGGTTCGGCGCCGTGCTGCAGTACGACGAAACGCTCATCGTCCCCAACGCGTCGCGCGCGCTGGCCGAGGGCGCAGTCGATCCCTGGGCCAAGCCGCGCTACGAGGACAAGCGCCGCAAGCTGGCCGAGTTCGCCGCCAAGCAGAATGTGTCGTCCGACACGCCGTGGGCGGAGCTGCCGGCGGAGTTTCGCAAAGCCGTGCTGCGCGGCGTGCGCGGATTTCAGGGCGTCTTTCAGTTCCTGGAGGCGCTGGAGGAGAAGCGCTACAAGCAGTACATCCGCGTCTTTCTGCGCCAGTACCAGAGCAGCCAGGAGTGTCCGTCCTGCGGCGGTGCCAAGCTGCGGCCCGAGGCGCTGCGCGTGCGCGTGGGCGGGCGCAACATCAGCGAAGTCAGCGCGTTGCCGCTGGGCCGGCTGCGTCCCTGGCTGGCGGCCATGCTGGCCGGACGGACGGACGATCCCGAGTGCCCGCAGCCGCCGCTGACGGGCCAGGAGCGTGGCATCGCCGAATCCATCCTGCTGGAACTGGATTCGCGCGTCGGCTTCCTCGTCGATGTCGGCCTGTCGTACCTGACGCTGGAGCGGCAGACGCGCACCCTGTCCGGCGGCGAGGCGCAGCGCATCTCCCTGGCCAACGCGCTCGGCAGCCGCCTGGTCGATACGCTGTACGTGCTGGATGAGCCGACGATCGGCCTGCATCCCGCAGACAACGACCGCCTGCTGCGCCTCCTCGTCCGCCTGCGCGAGCAGGGGAACACGGTGATCGTGGTGGAGCACGATCCCGAGGCGATGCGGCTGGCCGACTTCCTGGTGGAGATCGGCCCGGGGAGCGGCGAACTGGGCGGACAACTGATGTTTGCCGGGACGCTGGATGAGATGCTGGTCTCCGACACGCTCACCGGCCGATACCTTTCCGGCCGCGAGCGGATCGAGATCCCGGAGCGGCGGCGGCCGGTGGACGGCCCCCGGCTGCGGCTGGAGGGCGCGCGCGAGCACAACCTCAAGGGCGACGACGCCGTCTTTCCCCTGGGCGCCATCACCGTGGTGACGGGCGTGTCGGGAAGCGGAAAGAGCACGCTGGTGCACGATGTCCTGTACCGCGCCGTGGAGCGCGAGCTTTCCGGCGGAGAAACGACGGCCAAGCGCCACCTGGGCGAAACCGTCGGCGCGTTCAAGCGGCTGCACGGTGTGTCCGCGCTGCGCGAAGTGGTGCTCGTGGACCAGTCGCCGATCGGGCGCACGCCGCGCAGCAATCCCGTGACGTACATCAAGGCGTACGACGAGGTGCGGCGCATCTTCTCGTCCCTTCCCGAAGCGAAGCGGCTGGGGTTCGGGCCCGGGCACTTTTCCTTCAACGTGGCGGGCGGGCGCTGCGAGGCGTGCAAGGGCGAGGGGCAGGTGCAGGTGGAGATGGTCTTCATGGCCGACGTCTTTGTCCCGTGCGAGGTGTGCGCGGGCGCACGGTTCCGGCCAGAGGTGCTGCAGGTGAAGTATCGTGGCAACTCCATCCGCGACGTGCTGGAGATGACGGTGGATGAGTCCATCCGCTTCTTTCTGCACGAGGACCGGCTGGGCGAGGTGCTGTGGCACCTGCAGCAGGTGGGGCTGGGGTACCTGCGGCTGGGCCAGCCCGCGCCCACGCTGTCCGGCGGCGAGGCGCAGCGCATCAAGGTGGCGCGCGAGCTGGCGATGGGCGCGCGGCGCGGCGGCCGCAAGCTGTACATCCTGGACGAGCCCACCACGGGGCTGCACATGGATGATATCAAGAAGCTGCTGCGCGTGCTGGGCGATCTGGCGGACGCCGGCCACACGGTGATCCTGATCGAGCACAATCTGGACGTGATGAAGACTGCGGACTGGATCGTGGACCTGGGCCCCGGCGCCGGGCCGGACGGCGGGCACATCGTGGCCATGGGCCGGCCGGAGGACATCGTCGGCGTGCCGGGGAGCCTTACCGGCGAGTGGCTTGCGGGGATGCTGGAGCCGGTGGGAAGTGCGTGAGTGCGGGGTGCTGGGTTCGTGAGTGCGAGGGACACGGGGAGGAGAACGGGGCGGGGGCGGCGAAGGATCGTGTGGCCGCCGGCTGGGGCCTCACCCCGCGTGCTGCGCACGACGACCCTCTCCCACGAACAGATGTGGGAGAGGGAGCACACACCAGCCCGGCGCGTGTCCCGAATGCAGTTGAAGGCCCGATCGTGGACGCGTCAGCGGCCATGAGTCGGGGCTTTCCGCTTTTGGAGCGGCGGATTTATTCGCTCAACCCCACTCCGCTCACGCGACAAACTCCGGTTCCCGCACCGAACCCATCCGCCCCGACAACCCTCCCCCAGTCTTTTTTGGGGGAGGGTGGGCCGGTGGTGCCGGCCCGGGTGGGGGCCGCCCTGGAGCCCGCGTTCCGCGCCGGAGCCTCCCCCGCGCGGACCTCCATCCCACCGTTTCCGCCCTGAATCTTCGCCCGGACGTTTACGTACGGCGGGCGCGGTGTCAGATTGGTGCACTTCCCGTCCGTCACGCCGCGCGGTTCGCGGCGGCACGGGCCCGCAGCCGGAACCTCGCGGGCCCGCAGTTGTTCTCATCAAACCCCCTCAGTTGGAGGCTGCATGAACAAACGCCTGGTGCGGAGCGGCATCGCCGTTCTTGCCCTGCTGGGCGCCGCGTCGGCACCGCTGGCCGCCCAGACCGGGCAGGCGGGCCGCGTGGACCTTGAAACGTACCGGCTGCCCAACGGCCTGCGGGTCATTCTGGCCCCGGACCCCGCCGTGGGCGCCGTGGCCGTGAACGTGTGGTACGACGTCGGCTCGCGCGACGAGCCCAAGGGGCGCACCGGCTTTGCGCACCTCTTTGAACACATGATGTTCCAGGGCTCCGCCAACGTCCCCCGCGGCGACCACTTCGTCCTGGTGGAGCGCGCCGGCGGCGACATGCAGAACGGCACCACCGAGTGGAACCGCACCAACTACTACCAGACGCTGCCCAGCAACCGGCTCAACCTGGGCCTGTGGCTGGAAGCGGACCGCATGCGCTCGCTGGCCGTCACGCAGGAAAACCTGGACAACCAGCGCGCCGTGGTGCAGGAAGAAAAGCGCCAGCGCATCGACAACCAGGCGTACGTCGGCGCGATGTACGAAACGATCATGGGCGTGTTCAACCAGGAAACCTGCTTTCCGTACGCCCACAGCATCATCGGCTCGTTCGACGACCTGAACGCGGCGTCGCTGGATGACGTAAAGAGCTTCTTCCGCACCTACTACGCGCCTAACAACGCCACGCTCACCCTGGCCGGCGGATTCGACCCGGCGCAGGCGAAGCAGATGATCACGCAGTACTTCGGCGACATTCCGTCGGCCCCCGAAGCGCCGCGCACCACCTGCACGCAGCCCTTCACCCACCTGCCGCAGGCGCGCACCATCCAGGACACGCGCGCCCCGCTCCCGGCGGTGATGATCGCCTACGGCATTCCGGCGCCCACGGAACCGGACTACGCGGCGGTTTCGCTGCTCAACTCCATCCTCAGCAGCGGCGAGAACGCGCGGCTGGACGACCGGCTGGTGGACCAGGAAAAGGCCGCCATCGGCATCACGCCGCTGTTCCTCACCAACCGCGGACCCAGCGCGGCCATGTACTGGCTGAACGCGGCGCAGGGCGTGGAGCCCGCGCGCCTGCAGACGCTGTTCGATGAGGAAATCGCGCGCATCCGCCGCGACGGCGTGACGCAGGAAGAGCTGGTCAAGGCGCGAAACGGAATGCGCGCCCAGCAGATCTTTGAGCGCCAGGTTCCGCACGGCACCGCCGAGGCGCTGCAGTACGCCACGCACTACTACGGCGACCCGGCCTACATCAACCGCAGTCTGGAGCCGTTCATGGCCGTCACCCGCGACGACATCCGCCGCGTGGCCGAGCGCTACCTGTCTCCGCAGAACCGCATCGTGGTGACGGTGGTTCCCGCCGCCGCCGCCCAGGAGTAATCGCCATGCACAAGATCAGGACCGCGCGGCCGCTTGCCGCGCTCGCCCTCGCGGGCACGCTGGCCGCCAGCCCGGCGCTCGCCCAGCGCCAGCCGCCCCCGGCGCCGCTGCCGGCCCGCCCGCTGGAGTTTCCCGCCTTCCGCGAGACGACGCTCCCCAACGGGCTGCGCCTCATCGTGGTGGAAAACCACGCGCACCCGGTGGCCAGTGTAAGCCTGCTGGTGGGCGCGGGAAGCGCGCACGTCCCCGCCTCGCAGGCCGGCCTGTCCAACATCCTGGGCGACGTGCTGACGCGCGGCACCACGACGCGCACGGCCACGCAGCTGGCGGAGGCCATCGAAAGCACCGGCGGCCGCCTTTCCGCCGGCAGCGCCACGGACTACACCGGCATCTACGCCAGCGTGCTGAGCGAGAACCTGCCGATCGCCATGGAGCTGGTGGCCGACGTGGCGCAGAATGCGTCGCTGCCGGACAGCGAAGTGGTCGCCATCCGCGACCGCTCCGCCTCGCAGCTGCGGCAGCGCCTGGCCGATCCGGGAACCCTGGCCAACCGCCGGCTGGCCGAGGAGCTGTACGGCAACCATCCGTACGGCCGGCTGCGGACGGTGGAGTCGCTGGGCACCATCACCCGTCCCATGCTGGCGCAGTTCTACCGCACCTACTTCCGCCCGGGCAACGCGCTCATGGTGGTGGCGGGCGACGTGCGCGCCGCCGACGTGGAGGCGCAGGCGCGCCGCTGGTTCGGCGGCTGGGCGCGCGGTGAGACGCCGCGGCTGGCGTTCAGCGGGCTGCCCGCTTCGTCGCCCACGCGCATCACGCTGGTGAACCGGCCGGGCGCGGTGCAGTCCAGCATCCGCATCGGGCGGCTGGGCGTGCTGCCGTCGTCGGCGGACTACCCCGCGCTCACGGTGATGAACCGCGTGCTGGGCGGCGGCTCCGATGCGCGTCTGTTCGCCATTCTGCGCGAGCAGCACGGCTGGACGTACGGCGCCTATGCCGACGTGGACCGCCCCGTGAACCAGGGCCGTCTGGTGGTGCTGGCGGATACGCGCACCGCGGTCACCGACAGCGCCGTGGCCGAGATGCTCGTCCAGATCCGCCGGCTGACGACGGAGCCGGTGTCGGATACGGAGATGACGGCGGCCAAGGGGTACATGATCGGCTCGTTCCCCATCCAGATCCTTACGGCGGAGCAGGTGGCGGGCGAGGTGGCCATCACGCGCCTGCTCGGCCTGCCCATCAGCGACCTGCTGCAGCGCCGCGAGCGCATCGCGGCGGTCACGGCGGCGGATGTGCGGCGGGTGGCCGCGCGCTACCTGCGGCCGGACAGCCTGCAGATCGTGGTCGTGGGTGACGCGGCGCAGCTGCTGGACAAGCTCAAGGCCATCGCCCCGGTGGACCTGGTGGATGCCGACGGGCGCGCGATGGATCCGTCCGCGCTCACGGTCCGCGCCTCCACCGAGCGCTTCGACGCCACGAAGCTGGCGGCGGGCGTGCAGGAGTACCGCGTGATGGTGCAGGGCAACCCGGCCGGCACGGCGTCGTACACGCTGGCGCGCGAGGGCGCGGGGTGGAAGCGCTCCGCGGTGATCGGCTTCGGGCCGCTGCGGCAGACGATTGACGCCACGTTCGGCGCCGCGTTCGAGCCGCTCGTCTACGCGGAAACGTACGCCGGGCCGTTCGAGGGCAAGGTGGATGCGCGCGTAGCCAACGGCCGCATCACCGGCACCGGGGCGCTTCCGGCGCAGATGGGCGGCGCCAAGACGTACGACGCGTCCGCGGCCGGCGCGGTCTTCGGCGGGATGGATGAACTGATGCTTTCCACCGCCGATCTGTCCACGGGCAAGACCATTGTCATTCCCGTGTTCAACAGCAGCAGCGGCAGCGTGGCGCCGGTGACGTACAAGATCGGCGCGGCCGAGAGCGTCACGGTACCCGCGGGGACGTTCCAGGCGTACCGCGTGGACGTGACGGGCGGTTCGGCGCCCATGACCGTGTGGCTCAAGGTGGATGCGCCGCACGTGCTGGTGAAGCAGGAGATCGTCGGCCAGCCCGTCGTTGTCGAACTGACGGCGGCGCGCTGACCCTGTCCATCCGCCCGGCTTCGGCTGGTCTGGGTTACGGTTGATGAAAAGCGGGGCGGCTCCCATTCGGAGCCGCCCCTCTCGTCATTTGTCGTTGCGCAAAGCGCAGCGTTCGATCGATCACTGCCATCCGCCACACCGGACCTGGTCGACTCGCGCCCATCCATCCGCCACAGTCCGCGCAGGCGGACTTCGTGCTTTTCCAGCGGCGAATTCATTCGCTCCTGGAAAGGCGGCCGCACCGAATCCCGTCGATCCCACGAACCCATCCCCACAGTGCCCAGCGGACTCAGACTTCTCCAACAACGCGATCGGGTGACTCAACGCCGAGACCAGCCACGGCACCATCAGCCACCTTCCGCGCCGCCGAAAGCCCGATGACGACGCGCGAGCCCGATTCCCTGCCGTGCGTGGACAACTTCGGGTTCGCTCGATGGCGGAACGAGAGAGGCCTCTGCCCGATGTGCGGGCAGAGGCCTCCTTCAAAAAATGCGGATGAACTCAGCGCGGGCGCAGCCTGCGGATCCGTCCTCAGGCTGTGCGCGGCGGCTGCGTGTCCGCCTCAGCGCGTGCGGCGGCCGGTCACCTGTCCGCCGTCGCCCGCCAGCGTCCAGTTCCCCGTGAAGTCGTTGCCGCTGAAGTTGAACGTCATCGCGACCTGCCCGTTCGGCGTGTCGGCGGTCAGCATGAGCTGCTGGCCGTTGACGGTGACGGAGCGGATGGGGAGCGGCGGCAGCACGCTGGTGACGATGCGGCCCGTGTACGCGCCCGGCGCGCCCTCGATCTCCACCGTTCCCGCCACGTTGTCCCCGCCGATGGACGTCGTGAACGAGTACGCGCCCATCGGGTTGAGCGCGCCCGCCGCCGGCATTGCGGTCCCCGTCGAAGTCGCGGTCACGGTCGTCGTGCCGGTGCCCGTCATGGGCGCGGGCGATTCCGTGGTCGCGGGCGCGGCCGAGCACGCGGCGGCGAACAGCAGGGCGGCCGGAGCAAGCAGAATGCGCATGGCTTTCATCGTGTCATGAGTGGAAAGGCGCACCGCATCCACGGCGCGCCCCGAATCCTGAGAAGCAGCTAATCCGCATTCCGCGGGCCGCCATCGAACGAAGAGGACAGAGACGGCTTGATCCACCAGCCCGTCCCCGTCCTCATCTCCCTGTTCCTATTCCCTATTCCCTACTCCCTATTCCCTATTCCCCGCAGTTACGCCCCCGCCTTCTTTGCCGCCACCCACCGCTCGATCGTCGCGCGCAGCATGGGCAGCGTCACCGTGCCGTCCTGCAGCACGTGGTCGTGGAACTCGCGGATGTCGAAGCGCGGGCCCAGCTCGCGCTCCGCCATCTCGCGCAGGCGGCGGATCTCCAGGTTGCCCAGCATGTACGCCGTCGCCTGGCCCGGCCAGCCGATGTAGCGGTCCACTTCGTTTTCCACGGAACCCTGATTCTCCGCCGTGTTGCGCAGCATGTAGTCGATGGCCTGCTGGCGGCTCCATCCCAGCGCGTGCATCCCCGGATCCACCACCATCCGCGCGGCGCGCAGGGCCTCGTTGCTCAGCAGCCCCAGGCGGTCCAGGTCCGACGAAAACAGCCCCATCTCATCCGCCAGCCGCTCTGCGTACAATCCCCATCCCTCCGCGAAGCCGGAGTTGCCCATGAAGCGGGTGAGCGGATGCACGTTCTGCCGCTCCTGCGCGATCGCCAGCTGCAGGTGGTGCCCCGGAATGCTCTCATGGAACGCGGTGGACTCCACGCCCACCTTGCTCTGCTTCTCGGCCTCGTACGTGTTCAGCCGGTAGATGCCAGGGCGCGAGCCGTCGTCGGCCGGCTGCTCGTAGCTGGCGCCGGACTGCGACGCCTCCGAGAAGGCGGGATACGGCTCGATGCGCACGTCCGCGCGGGGCAGGCGCCCGAAGTAGCGGGGCATGGCCGCCTTGCCGCGGGCGATGGCCGCGCCGGCGTAGTCCATCATTTCCTGCCGCGAGTGGAACAGGTACTGGGGATCGGTCCGCAGCCGCTCCAGCAGCGCCGGCACGTCGTCCGTGTTGAAGCTGCGGCGGGCGATGGTCTTCATCTCCGCCTGGATGCGGGCCATCTGGTCCAGCCCGATCTGGTGGATTTCACGCGCCGGCACGTCCAGCGTGGTCAGCGAGCGCACCTGCGCGCGGTAGCAGTCCGTCCCGTTCGGGTTGTTGCCCACGCCGATCTGCTCGCGCGCGGCGGGCAGGTACTCGTTCGCGATGAAGTCGCGGTACCGCCGGATGGCGGGATACAGCTCCGTCTGCACCACGCCCACCAGTGCCGTGCGGAAGGCCGGCGTGCTGTCGCGCGTGGCGGGAGACGAAAAGGGCGAGGTGGCCGCCGGCGTCGCCAGCAGCGCGTCCAGCTGCTGAATTACGCGGCGCACGTTCACCTTGGGCGCGCTGTACCCCATCCGCAGCCCCTCGCGCAGGTTCACGATCTCCGTGTCGATGGCGTTCGGAAGCCCGTGCCAGCGGGTGAGCGCCTGCGCGCGCAGGTCGTCCGTCCCGATCGGCTGCACCTCCGCCAGCTGCGCCAGCTGCACCTGCCAGCCCAGCATCTGGTTCACGCCGGACCACAGCTCGTTGCGGCACACGCGGCCCTGCGCGTCGCTCTGCGCGGCCTCGCGCAGAAAGCCCAGGGTGACGCCCTCCGGCCGGCCCGCCAGCGGCTCCGTCGGAAGCGCCAGCACGCGGCGGTAGAAGGCGTCGTCTTCCGCCTGGTAGCGGGCGAGCGCGGGGAGCGAACCATCGCTCAGCCGGTCGTGGCGGAATCCGGGAAGGCCAATGAAGGTGGCGAGTTCCGGGCTGCGGGTCAGCATCCGCTGCATCAGCTCGTTCGCCAGCGAGGTGACCTGGGCGGCGAGCGAATCCGCCGGGTTGGCGGCGATGGTGGGGACGGCGATGGGCCCCGTCATGCCCGGCGTCGCTGCGGGCGTAGCGGCGGGGGCCGGGCCGGCGGGCACCTGCGCGGCGGGCGCGCACGCCGCGAGCAGAACGCACGAGGCGCCGAGCCAGCGTGTGGATCGCTTCATGGGATTGTTCGTGGGGTGTGAAGGAGTGCCCGCGAGGGAGGGCCGGGCGTGTCCCGGGTACGCCGCGCGGTGGGGGAAAGATTCAGACGGAAAGTGCGAACTGCGAAGTGCGAACTACGAAGTACGAAAGTGGCGCGGGGCCGGCGCTCGTGTGGAGCGCCGGCCCCGTCCGGCTTCAGCCGATCGTCTCGTAGCTGTCGTCCGCGGCGGCGACTTCGGCGGTGGAGAGCGCGAAGGCCGTCCGCAGTCGTTCGATGGCGGCGTCCGCGTCCGCGTCCGTGCGGGCGTGGATGTCCGCCAGCGGCTGCCCCGCCTGCACCCGGTCGCCGATGCGCGCGCGCACCACGATGCCCACGGCGGGATCGACGGGATCATCCTTGGTGCGCCGGCCCGCGCCCAGCGCCAGCGCCGCGTCGCCGATGCCGCGCGCGTCCGCGGCCTCGATCCATCCCTCCGCATCCGCCGTGAAGGGACGGACCACGGGGGCGGCGGGGAGGATGTCGGGATTTTCCACCACGCGCGGATCGCCGTGCTGCGCTTCGATCAGCTGCTCCAGCACGCGGCTTCCCGCGCCGGAGTCGCGCAGTTCGGTCAGCCGGGCGCGGGCGGTCGCTTCATCCGGCGCCAGGCCGCTCATCTCCAGCAGCTGCGCGCCCAGTTCCAGCGTCAGCGCCCACAGGTCCGCCGGGCCGCCGCCGCGCAGCGTGTCGATCGCCTCGCGGATCTCCAGCGCGTTGCCCACGGCGCGGCCCAGCGGCTGGCGCATGGAGCTCAGCACTGCCCGCGTGCTCCGTCCCGCGCCCTCGCCGATGCGCACCAGCGTCCGCGCCAGGACGCGCGCCTCGTCCAGCGTCTGCATGAACGCGCCGGAACCCCACTTTACGTCCAGCACGATGCTGCGCGCGCCGCCCGCCAGCTTCTTGGACATGATGCTGCCGGCGATGAGCGGAATGCTGTCCACCGTGCCGGTCACGTCGCGCAGCGCGTACAGCTTCTTGTCCGCGGGGACGAGGTCGCCGCTCTGCCCCACCAGCGCCGCGCCGATCCGCAGCACCTGCGCGCGCATTTTGTCCAGCGGCAGCTCGCACCGGAAGCCGGGGATGGCCTCCAGCTTGTCCAGCGTGCCGCCCGTGTGGCCCAGTCCGCGTCCGCTCATCTTGACGAACGCCGCGCCCGCCGCCGCCATCAGCGGGACGAGGACGACGGAAGTCTTGTCGCCCACGCCGCCGGTGCTGTGCTTGTCGACGGTGGGGCGGTCCAGCCCCGGCCACTCCAGCGTGGCGCCGCTTTCCACCATCGCCTCGGTGAGGGCGAGGGTTTCGCGCTCGGTCATCCCGCGCCAGCAGACGGCCATCAGCCACGACGCCACCTGGTAGTCGCGGATTTCGCCGGATACGTAGCCGGCCAGAAAGCCGCGCAGTTCCTCGGGCGTCAGCTCGCCGCCGCGCTTCTTCCGCTCGATGAGCTCCACCGCGGACGGGGCGCTCACCGGCCCTCCCGCGCGGCCGCCAGGCTGGCCGGGCCGAACGCGCCGGGGAGCAGTTCGCGCATGTTGGTCAGCTTGTAGCGGTCCGGCCCGTCGGGCATGACCACGGGCAGGTCCGGGCCGAACTCCGAGATCACCTGGCGGCAGGCGCCGCACGGGGTGCACGCCACGCTGTCGTCCGGGCCGGCGACGGCGATGGCCAGAAAGCGGCGGGCGCCCTCGCTGACGGCCTTGCCGATGGCGACGCGTTCGGCGCAGTTGCCCACCGTATACGCGGCGTTTTCGACGTTGCACCCGGTGAACACCCGCCCGTCTTCCGCCAGCAGCGCGGCGCCGACGGGAAAGTGGCTGTACGGGGCGTACGCGTGGGTGCGCGCCTCGCGGGCGTGCCGCAGCAGCGCGAACGCCGTCTGCGGGTCCATGGGCTCGGATTCGGAAACCGGGGTCAACGCGGGGTCCTTCGGTCTGGCTGCGGATGCGGTGAACCGGCCCAATATACGATTTCCTCCCCGCGCGTGCGACCGCGCGGAACGGCGGCCGGGATCGGTGCGTCGCGGCGGGCCTCACGGGCGGCCCCCACCCGGGCTCGTACTACTCGCCCACCCTCCCCCGAAAAGACGCCCGAAAAGACCGGGGGAGGGTTGTCGGGGGCGGATGGTTCGGCGTGTGGAGCGGAGTTCGTCGCGTGAGCGAATTCCGTTGAGCGAATGAATCCGCCGCTCCAACAGCGGTAACCCCCGACACCGGCCGCTGGCGCGTCCGGTTCGGAGCTTCAACTGCGTTTGGGAATGCGGTGCGACCCGGTAGCCAGTCCGCGGAGGCGGACTTCGTGTTTTGCGAGGTGCGGTTTCAACCGCCGAACGGAGGCCCGCTGCCCGCGCCGGACCCACCCCCGCGCTGAGGTCTCCCCCTCTCCCGCTTGCGGGAGAGGGGGCCGGGGGGTGAGGGGTGCCCGCCGCCGCGCCACACCATCCGAAGCGTGAAGTCGTTGCAGTTCTCCCCTCTCCGTGCGCAGTTTGCACGGGGAGGGGCTGGGGGAGGGGCCTCCAGGCCGGAGCGCGCACTGAATCGTCCAGCCCACACGATACTGGTGTGTGCTCCCTCTCCCACGTCCGTTTGTGGGAGAGGGTCGTCGTGCGCAGCACGCGGGGTGAGGGCCCCATCGTGCGGACTGGACAGCCGTTGTAGATTGTTCGATTGTAATACTGTTTTCAGTAGCCCATCGCAGTATTGTTTTCAGTAGTATCCGCCGCCGGCCCGACCCTCGGCCGGCGGCTCGCGTTATACCCGGCTCTCCACGCGCCCCGCGGGACCGTCCCGCCGGTGCGCGATTGCACCTTTGTTCGTACGGGAACCATGAGCGACAGCAACCACGTCACCAACAGCTACCATCCCGCCGAAATCGAGCGGAAGTGGCAGGCGCGCTGGGACGAGCGCGGCACCAACGCCTGGACCGACGAGGCGCTGCGCTCCGCCGAACGCCCCTTCTACAACCTGATGATGTTCCCGTACCCCAGCGCCGAAGGGCTGCACGTGGGGAACATCTACGCGTTCACCGGTGCCGACATCTTCGGCCGCTTCAAGCGGCTGCAGGGGCACCAGGTGTTCGAGCCCATCGGCTTTGACGCGTTCGGCATCCATAGTGAGAACTTCGCGCTCAAGCAGGGAATCCACCCCACGGAGCTGATTCCCCGCAACGTGGCGCGCTTCACCACGCAGCTGCGGCGCGTGGGCTTCATGTACGACTGGAGCCACACGGTCGACACTACCACGCCCGACTACTACCGCTGGACGCAGTGGATTTTTCTGCAGCTGTACAAGGCGGGGCTGGCGGAAAAGAAGGAGGCGCCGGTCAACTGGTGCCCGTCGTGCAACACGGTGCTGGCCAACGAGCAGGTGGTGGGCGGCGAGTGCGAGCGGTGCGGCACGCCGGTGGAGATGCGCTTTCTGTCGCAGTGGTTCTTCAAGATCACCCAGTTCGCCGGGCGTCTGCTGGAGAACCTGGAAACGCTGGACTGGAGCGACACCACCCGCAAGGCGCAGCAGAACTGGATCGGCCGCAGCGAGGGCGCCGAGCTCTCGTTCCCCATCGCGCGGCGCAAGGTGGCGGACGACCGTCACGAGTCCGCGAAGATCGAGGCCGAGAAGCCGGTGATCCGCGTCTTCACCACGCGCCCGGACACGATCTTCGGTGCCACATACATGGTGCTGGCGCCGGAGCATCCGCTGGTGGACCGCATCACGTCCGATGAACAGCGCGAGGCGGTGGACGCGTACCGCCGCCAGGTGGCCGCCACGGACCTGGTGACGCGCCGGAAGACGGATAAGACCAAGAGCGGCGTGTGGACCGGCGGCAACGCGGTGAATCCCGCCACCGGGCAGGAGATCCCCGTGTGGATCGCCGACTACGTGCTGATGGAGTACGGCACCGGCGCCATCATGGCCGTGCCCGGCCACGACGAGCGCGACTTCGAGTTCGCGACCGCGTTCCATCTGCCCATCGTCCGCGTGGTGGCGGGTGAGGGGCAGGATGCGGACACGCCGCTGGACGAGGCGTACACCGGCCCCGGCGTGCTGGTGAACAGCGGCCGGCTGGACGGGATGGGTGTCATCGACGGCAAGCGCGCGGCGACCGCGTGGCTGGCGGAAATGGGACTGGGCGAGCAGCGGATCAACTACCGCCTGCACGACTGGACCATCAGCCGCCAGCGCTACTGGGGGCCGCCCATCCCCATCCTGTACTGCGACGAGTGCGGCATCGTCCCCGTGCCGGAAGATCAGCTGCCGGTGATTCTGCCGTTCATCGAAGACTTCAAGCCGGACGCGAGCGGCGTCTCCCCGCTGGCGCGCCACGAGGAGTGGTACCGCACCACGTGCCCCACGTGCGGCGGTGCCGCGCGGCGGGAAACGGACGTGAGCGACACCTTTTTGGACAGCGCCTGGTACTTCCTGCGCTACCCGTCCGCGGGCGACGAGCAGGTGCCGTTCGACCAGGAGATTACGAAGCGCTGGCTGCCGGTGGACAGCTACATCGGCGGCAACGAGCACGCGGTGCTGCACCTGCTGTATTCGCGCTTCGTGACCATGGCGCTGCACGACATGGGGTTGATCGACTTCGAGGAGCCGTTCACCCGCTTCCGCGCGCACGGGCTGATCGTCAAGGACGGCGGCAAGATGAGCAAGTCCAAGGGGAACGTGATCGTCCCCGACGACTACATCGCCGAGTGGGGCGCCGACACCATGCGCCTGTACCTGATGTTCATCGGGCCGTACCAGGAGGGCGGCGACTTCCGCGAAGGCGGCATCACCGGGCCGTACAACTTCCTGAGCCGCCTGTGGGATTCGGTGCTGAGCGCGCGGGAGCTGGCGCTGGACGCCGGGGTGGAGCAGAAGCTGCACGCCACGATCAAGAAGGTGACGGAGGACCTGGAGGCGCTCAGCTACAACACCGCCATCGCGGCGATGATGGAGTACCTGAACGTGGTGCGCGCTGGCGGCCGCACGCCGGAGCGGGCCGCGGTGGAGCCGCTGGTTCGCCTCGTCGCGCCCTTCGCGCCGCACATGGCGGAGGAGCTGTGGGAGCGTCTGGGCAACACCGAGTCGCTGTGGACGTCGGCGAAGTGGCCGGGCTACGACGCGTCCAAGGCCGTGGCGGACACGGTGGAGTTCGTCGTTCAGGTGAACGGCAAGGTGCGCGCGCGCATGCCCATGGCCCGCGGCATCGCCGAGGCCGAGGCGCGCGAGGCGGCCCTGGCGGATGAGAACGTGCAGAAGTGGATCGAGGACAAGCAGGTCCGCAAGACGATCTTTGTCGCGGACCGCCTCGTGAATCTGGTGGTTGGATAGTCTGCAACTGCCGTTTCACACGGAGGGCACGGAGGATACACGGAGGTCACGGAGGCATCGCGCCGCCGTGACCTCCGTTCGTTATCCATGATCCGCAGACACAAATCTCACGCAGAGCAGCAGAGGAGCAGAGAAAAGAACAAAAGCAGGGTTGATCTTTTCGCTCCTCTGTTCCTCTGCTCCTCCGCTGCTCTGCGTGAGACTATCTGTTGATCTGTTCCTCCGTGCCCTCCGTGCATCCTCCGTGACCTCCGTGTGAAACGGCAGTTCATGGAGCCGGGCGCACGAGTCACTGGCCTGCCGCGTGCACTCCACGGATCCAGGCATCAACGGAACTCGAAAGAGGCAGACGGATGAAGAAGCGCGTGGCGAAGCGGGCGTGGCCGCTGTTCAGCGGGGCGGTGGTGTGGATCACGGGGGTGGCGGTGCAGCGCGCGCTGGCGTCCGGGTGGCGGCGCACGCGCGACTCGGAGCCGCCTACGCCCAGGAGCGACGCGCCGCTCCTGGTGACCGCGTCGTACACCGCGGCCACCACGGCCCTCAGCGCCACGGCCGCCGTGCTGGCCGCGCACGGCGCCGAGGTCGCCTGGAAGCGGCTTACCGGAAAGAAGCCACCCAAAAAGAAGTGAGCGGCGTCAGAACTCGCCGATCATCCCGATCTCGGTCTTGAGCTCGTAGCCCAGCTGCTCGCGCACGCGCGTCTGGGCCAGGTCAATCAGGGCGCGCACGTCCGCCGAGGTCGCGCCGCCCAGGTTGACCATGATGTTGGCGTGCTTGTGAAAGATCTGCGCGCTCCCCAGCACGTGCCCCTTCAAGCCCACCTGGTCCACCAGCCGCCCCGCGCCGATCCCCTCCAGCTTCTGAAAGATGCTCCCGGCGCTGGGGTACAGCCACAGGTCCGGATGCCGGTCGTCGCGCCACTGCAGGTTCTCGCGGATGGTCTCCCGCATCTCCTCCTTCGGCGTCGGCTCCAGGCGGAAGGTGACGTCCAGCACCACGTCCTTGCGGTCGTGCAGGATGCTGTAGTCGTACCCGAACTGGAAGTAGTCCAGGTCCACCTCGCGCACCTCGCCCTCCTCGGTGAGGATCGTGGCGCCCTCCACCACCTCGGCGATGAACATCGTCCGTTCCCGCTCCGGCGGCGGGGAAAGGAAGTGCAGGTTCTGCCACACCGCGCCGCCCACCGTGCTGGGGATGCCCACGTAGTGCTGCAGGCCGCCCAGCCCCTTGGCTACGGTCATCTGGATTAGGTCGTGGTAGATCTTTACGCCGGAGCCGGCCTTGACGCGCGTGTCGTCCAGCCACTCCACGTGCTCCACCTCGTTCTTGATCACCAGCCCGCGGAACCCCTTGTCGCCCACCAGGATGTTGGCGCCCAGCCCCAGCAGGAAGAAGGGGATGTCCAGGTCGCGCGCGGTGCGGACGGCTTCCGCCAGCTCCTCCTGGTTGAGGGCGCGGTACAGGAGGTCCGCGGGGCCGCCGATCTTGAACGTGGTATGCGGCGCCAGAATGGCGTCGCGCTCCAGCCGGTCGTCGCCCAGGCGCGCGGCGATCTCGGAAACGGGCAGGTCCAGCGCTTTGGTGGCAGACATCCGGCTCGACAGGTTCAGGTTTGGGCGCCGAAACTCGCGCGCGTGGACGCGGTTTGCAAGGCGGGTGCCCCCCGTGGTGGACCCGCCCGCCCGCGTCGTGGTATCAATCCCGCGAAGATGCCCCAAACTGTGACCGAGGGGCGGGCCAGCCGTCTTATGAATGCATCCTCTCCCGCCCGAAAATCCGCAGGACCCGCATGACAGAACGTATCCACCGCGCGCTGGACGGCGAACTCGCCCCGGACGCGCTGACCGTTGAAGAACGCGCCCGCGCCGAGGCGCTGGGCCGCGCCATGGACCGGATCGCCGCGCCGTTGCGCGCGGCCCCCGTGCCCGACCTGGCCGCGCGCGTCATGGCCGCGCTTCCGGCGCAGGGACTGCGGCGCACCGGCTGGCGCGCGGCCGCCGCCTGGCTGTGGACGCCCCGCCCCGTCCGCCTGCGCCCTGCGTACGCGCTGGGCAGCGGGCTCTGCGCGGCGGCGCTCGCGATCGTGGCCGTTCCCGCCCTGCGCGACGAGGGTCCCGCGCCGGTCCGCATCGTCCAGGCGGGCCCGGACCGGGTGACGTCCTCCGATCCGCTCGTGTACGTGCAGTTCCGGCTGGAGACGAGCGCGCGGCAGGTGGCGCTGGCCGGCTCGTTCACGGGGTGGCAGCCCTCGCTGCGGCTGCGGCAGACGGAGCCGGGGGTGTGGACCGCGCTGGTGCCCCTTCACGCCGGCGTGCACGACTACGTGTTCGTGGTGGATGGCGACCGCTGGGTGGCCGATCCCCATGCGCCGCAGGTGGATGACAGCTTCGGCGGCACCAACAGCCGCATCTCGCTGCCCCCCGTGAGCGCCTCCGCGTGAAACGCCCGCTTCTTGTCCTGGCGGCCGCGCTGGCGCTGGCCACGCAGGCGGCGGCGCAGGGATGGACGGTGCAGGCCGCGGCCGGCCGCGCCGTGCACGATCCGGTGTCCGCCCGCGTGGGCAGCACCTCGGCGTCGCTGGGACTGTCGTACGACGGCGCGGCGCGCTGGGGCTACGTGTCCGGCGGGGTGGCGGTGCAGGGAGAAGGCCCCGGCTGGGGCGCCGCCGGCCTGGGGGGATGGATTCCCGCCGCGCAGTTCGGCGCGGTGCAGGCGGGGGTGAACACCGCGCTGCAGGGCTACGTCTTTGGCCCCACGGGCCCCAACGAGGCGGGGCAGGGCGGCAGCGTTCAACTGCAGCCTTCCCTGGCCTGGCGCGGCGGGGTGATGACGGCCACGCTGCGCTCCGGGCTTTCCGCCGCGGCGGACCGCATCAGCGATGCGGCGGAGCTGCGTGTCTTTCTGGACAGCGACGCCCGGCTGGCCGCTTCCGTCGCGGACGGGGTGGAGATCGGGGCCGGTGCGCGGCTGGTGTCGGGAGAGGGCGGGCGCTGGCCGTACGCCGGCGCCACGGCCGAGGTGCGCCGCCCGTGGGGCGGGGGATGGGCGTACGCCGGCCGCTGGCTGGACACCGATCATCCCGATCCCGCCACGGCCTGGGGGGCGGGCGTACGGCTGCGGGTGATCCGCGCCACGGAGGTGCAGGCGTCGGTGCGGCAGGAGCCGTTCGACCCCGTCTACTGGAGCACGCCGCGCCGCACCTGGAGCGTGCAGCTTTCGCGGTCGCTGGGGCGCGGGTCCCGGCGCGGGGCCATGGCGGCGCCGCGGATCGCGACGGGGGTGGCGGTGTTCCGCATCGCGCGGGCGAAGGCGGCGTCCGCGCCTTCGGTGGTGGGCGCCTTTACCGGATGGGCGCCGGTTCCCATGCAGGCGGAGGGGGATGCGTGGGTCGCGCGCATTCCCGTTGCGCCCGGCCTGCATCATTACGTGTTCCGCACGGCTTCGGGCGAGGTGGTGGTTCCCGACGGCGTGCAGACGGTGGACGACGGCTTCGGCGGGCGTTCCGCCGTGCTGGTGGTCCCGTGACGGGGCGCGTCGTCGTGTCGTCAGTCCCATGGAAGGCAGGCGCGGAAATTCCCAGAATTCCCATGAAGACGCTTCGGATCTACGCGGTTCTGCTGCTGGCCATGCTGGCGGCGCCCGCCGCGGCGCGGGCACAGACTCCGGAACAGCGGATCAGCGCGGCGCGGCAGGCGGCCGCCGCCTCGGGCATTCCCGTGCAGCTGCTGGAAAGCAAGGTGGCCGAGGGCCGCGCCAAGGGCGTTCCCGCGGAGCGCATCGCCGCCGCGGTGGAGCGGCGCCTGTCTACCCTCACCCGCGCCCGCGACATCATGGCGGGCCGGCCGGTGAGCGCCGCGGACCTGTCCGTGGGCGCCGACGCGCTGGACGCGGGGGTGGAGGCCGACGTGCTGCGCCAGCTGTCCTCCAGCGCGCCGGCTGACCGGCGCGCCGTGGCCATCGCTGTGCTGACGGAGCTGGTGGCCGGGGGCGAAACCTCGCAGCGCGCGATGGCCCGGGTGAACGCCGCCCTGCGCGGCGGCTCCGAAGCGCTCAGACGACTACCCGGCGAGGCCGCGTCAGAAAACTCGCGCCGGAACTCGGCGCCAGGGCGGGACCCTTCCCGGGCGGAAGGCGGTCAGGGCCGCGGGCGCGGCGGGCCGCCTGCTTCCGTTCCCGGAGCCACCAACCGTCCCAACAACGGCGGCGGCCGGGGCAACAACGGCGGCGGCAATGGTGGTGGGAACGGCGGGGGGAACGGGGGAGGCAACAACGGCGGCGGGAATGGCGGCGGCAAGAAGCCGTAGCCCATCCCGCGCGGGTGGATGGACGAGAAAAGAGCGGCGGCCGCGTTTGCGGCCGCCGCTCTTTTGTTCGTCGCTCCAGGATTCCGGGGATCAGTCCAGCAGAGCGACGACCTCGTCCGCGCAGCCCCATGCGACGGTGACGCCGCTGCCGCCATGGCCGTAGTTGTGGATCACGGCGCGCCCATCCTCCCGGTCCACGCGCTCCAGCCGGACCTCCGCGCGGCCCGGGCGCAGAGCGGCGCGGTGCTGCAGGATCTCCGCATCCGCCAGCGATGGTTCAAAACGCGCGCAACGGGAAAGGATCTCCTCCGCCGTGTGCGCGTCCGTTTCCAGCCGCGCGTCGTTCGCCTGCGCGGTGCCGCCGAGAATGACGTCGCCCGCGCGCGGAACGATGTAGATGGGCTCCGCGCCGGGGCTTACTGCCAGCCAGAAGCGCTCGATCCCGGGATTTCGCACGCGGACGATCTGACCGCGGATTGGATGGACGGACGGGTCGCCCGCCAGCGCGCCCGCCGCGAGGCCGGTGCAGTTGATCACCATCGGCGCAGCCGCCATCGGCTCGTCCAGCGTGGATGCGCGCCGCGGTTCGATCTGCACTCCCAGCGCGTTCAGGCGGGCCGCCAGCCAGCGCAGGTACACGGGCATTTCCGCGACGGGCAGGCGAAGCGTCTGCGCGTCCGTGTACTCCGGGATGGGCGAGGGAATGATTTCGCGCGGCACCGCATCCATCCCATGGATCGCCCAGACGGGGTCCGCGTCGCCGTTCCACACCTCCGTGCCCTCCACTTCGCGCACGCCGGACGCGGGATCCCGCGCATCCTCCAGCAACTGTTCGCGCGTCCGCAGCGCCCACCGCGCCACCAGGTCCATGGGCGCGGCCTTGTACGGATACCAGATCGCCGCCGCCGCGGACGAGACGATCGCCTCTACCGGGTCCGGCCCCCACACGCGGACGCGTCTGCCGCTTTCCGCCAGGCGGACGGCCGCCGCCAGCCCGATGACGCCGGAGCCGAGTACCAGGACGTCATCGCCGGAGGCGCGAAATGGTGTGTTCTGCATCGGCCGATGGGAGTGGATGATGGAGGCGATTCGTGCGCGCGGTGGCGGACAACATACGCCCGTCCGCGCCGGGAACGCACGTGATCACGACCATCGTTCGACGGATGACAGCAGGAAATCACGCAGAGCAGCAGAGTAGCAGAGACCACCTCTGCTCCTCTGCTGCTCTGCGTGAGACAAGTCTTTGGCGAAGTCAGGGCCGCGCGTTCGTGTTCCGGCGCGTCAATCCGACGAGCCTCGCCTTTTGCAGTGTCGCGGCGATCCCGGCGTTGCGCCCCGCGACGGTGACGACTTCGTATTCGATGGATGTCCCCATCACCATCGACGCTTCGGACAGGGTAAGGCCGTAGTCCTGCTCCAGCCACTGCGCCATCCCCGCGGTCGCCGAGCGCATCGCGTCATCCAGCGAACCGGCCTGGCCGATCACCATCAGGTGCGTGGGCGATTCCACCCGCGGCGTGGCGAGCGGCCGCGGCGGAAGGATGTCCACGGTGAACTCCACGTCCAGCGACGTTTCCAGTGCCCATTGTGTCGTCTCACCATCGCCCTGCGCCGCGTGGCCGTCGCCCAGAAAGAGGAGCGCGCCGGGGCGGAAAACGGGAAGGTAGACCGTCGTCCCTTCCACGATTTCATTGTAGTCCATGTTGCCGCCATGGCGCCCGCTGTCCCCCGCCGACGCGGGCGCGAACCCGAAGTCCGGCGCCACACCCAGGCCGCCGAGCATGGGACGGAGGGGGACGGTGTAGTCCGCCAGTCCGGCCGGTGGCGTTTCGAGACGGGCGACGCCCTGCGCCCGGTCCAGCCTCCATCGCACTCGTTGGCCCAGCCCGGATGCGCGCGCGCCGAGCCCCGGACCCATGGCGCGGCCCGCGAATCCGTCCAGGCTCTCGGCCCAGTCGCGGTTCGGCCGCAGCCGGTGGATGTGGATCGCGAGCACGTCGCCGGGCTGCGCGCCGGCCACGAAGAACGGCCCGGTCTGCGGATTTCCATACAGCGCGCGCGTTACGCCGTCCCGGTCCGCGCCGCCGGAGTCGAGGGTACGCGTGCTGACCGTATCGCCCGGGGAGATGACGAGCACCGGCGCGCGTTCGGCCGTGAACTCGTTGCTGAACGTCTCCGGCTCGAACGTCACCCGGCGCGGGGGACCGGCGGGGCGATCCGGAAGCCGCCGTCCGGTGAACGCGTGGCGGGCGCGCGCGGCCGGATCGTTGGTGTCGGGAAAATCGGCGGTGCCGGTCATCACGCCGCGCGCGATCCGACCGGTGTAGCGGTACGCGGTGTTCCGGCTGTCCATCGCCACGAACTCCACCCGGCCGCCGGTGCGCGTTCCGGCGACCTGCCATCCACCCAGCGTGCCGTGAACCGAATCCCCGCGAGATTCCAGCGTGAGCATCTGGTGCTCGGCGTTGCCCCAGCGGTCCACGGTAAGCAGCCACGTTTCCCGCGTCTGCGCGAGCGCGATCGTGGGGATGAGCGAGAAGACGAGGGCCAGCAGCGTTCGCATCCGGTTCCTGACAGCGGTGGGTATGCGCCGGGCAGGTCGCGGCGTCCCTCCTTGGTGCCGTTCCGGGCGGGAATGGTTTGATCAGTGGATGACGATCTCCTGCATCCACCGAGCACGATCATCCACCGAAGCACCCGGTGATGACGGATGGATCCGGCGGGGGCCCTTGTGCGAACCGCGCGGCGGGGTGAGTGTATGCGCTGGCGGACCGGAACAGGCACAAGGAAACGATGATTCAGCTTACCGACGCGGCGCGCGACAAGATCAGCACCCTGGTGGATGCCGAGGTGGTGCGCGATCCCGCGCTGCGCATTACCCTGCGGGACGGCAGCAAGCCCATGGACCGCGCCTACCAGATTTCGCTGGTGGAGCGCGAGGACAAGGAAAAGACGGAGATCGCCATCAACCTGGAAGGCATTCGCGTCTTCCTGAACCTGGACACCAGCAACCTGCTCAGCGGCGCGAGCGTGGACTGGAGCGAGCAGGATGGCGGATTCAGCGTGGACACCCCGCGCCCCGCGGCCCCCAGCGGCCCCCCGACGGTGACCTCGTCCGGCTCGGCCGGGGGTGCCTCCGGCCCGCTGGCGGAAAAGGTGCAGCTGCTGTTTGACGAGATGGTGAACCCGCGCATCGCCTCGCACGGCGGCGCGGTGGAACTCGTGGACGTGGCTGACGACACCATCTACGTGCGGATGACCGGCGGCTGCCAGGGCTGCGCGGCCTCCGCCATGACGCTGCGGCAGGGCATCGAGCGGATGGTGCGCGACGAGATCCCCGAGGTGCGGGAGATCGTGGACCTGACGGACCATGATGCGGGGGCGAATCCGTACTACTGAGGGGCGGGGAATAGGGAATAAGGAATAGGAGGCACGGCAGGAGATTCGCCGCGAATCCGTCTCCCATCTGTTCCCCCGCGACCCCCGCGTTCCTCCGCGGCCTCCGCGTGAAACGGTGTACAAGCGTCCGCGTGACGGCAGTCTCGGGACAGCGGACGAACCCCGCGCCCGCGAGCGGATCCGGGGCAAAAGAAAAGGCGGGGTGCGTTTCCGCACCCCGCCTTTCTTTCCATCTACTCGTCGTCCCCACCCCTCATCCCATCACCAGGCTCCGCCGGCGAACCGGCTTTGCCTCCGTGCAATACCGCTCAAGATCGCCGGTATCCGCACCCTCCCAGTCCGACGGAATCGGCGACAGGCGCCTCTTCTCGTCGTCGTGCTCAAAGCAGAGCCAGCCGCCCTGCAGGCCGGGCGTCATGCGCCCGTCGTTGCGCGGACTCGTAGCTCGGCACAATGCTCCATACTCGCCACTCCCGGCCGGCCGAATCCGCGAAATTCCTCAGCGCCATCGTACCTCCCCCGGTTGGTTCAGCGGCCCACCATGCAGAGCCCGTGCCATCCACCGAAAGAGCCAAGTGCCATCCGCGCAACGGGTTGGCGCTCAGAGCCCGCGCCGTGACCAGGGTTCGTTGGCTTCCAGGCACTCGATCAGTTCGATGTAGATGCGGCGCGCGGCCTCGGTGAATGTCTCGTCGTCCGCTTCGGCGACGGGGGCCAGCTCCGCGCGGATCCGCTCGCTCAGCGTACCGCTGCGGATCACCTTCGAAACCAGATCCAGATAGTGCGCCTCGTCCTTGCGCACCGCGCGCCGCGCGGAGACGACGAGCGCATCCAGCACGTCGCGCACGTCGCACAGCCCGTCGGGGCCGCGCGGCGCGTCCAGGTGCGGAGCGTGCACCCGCGCACGGCTTCCGTCACGGATGCAGGCGCGGAAATCCTCCACCAGGATGGCGTGATCCGGAAGTTCAACCTTTCTTTCCGCGACCCGCCCGGACAGATGCTTGAGCGCGGAGCGCACGAACGAGGCGATCGCCACGTCCATCCGCACGCACTCCTGCGTGTCCAGCACCCGCACCTCCATGGCCCGCCGCGAGAACTTGAAGACGGCGCCGCGGGCGTTGAAGAACTCGTGGCGGATGGCGCCCGTGTCCGGCAGCCGGTCCAGCGCCGCGTACATGGGCGCAAAGATCTTCTTTCGATAATCCGCGAAGCTGTCCACGTACTCCGGCACCAGCTGCCCGCACGATTCCGGGATGCGCGCCTGGTGCTCCAGAATCCACGCCAGCCGCCCGTCCGCCGAGGGCTGCAGCTCGCCGTCGTACATGGGCGTGCTCGCCGCGATCGCGGGAAGGTAGGGGATGAGGAGCGAGGCCGCGGTGTGCATGGCCACGGCATCCACTTCCCGCCCCAGCGGCAGGTTCAGGTGCGACGCCTGCACGTTCATCCACCCGTGCGTGCGCACGTCGAACAGCCGCGCGTACGTCGTGTACACGCGCAGCCCGGAGCGCGTCCACAGCTTTCCCTTCTTGGGATTGAACCAGGGATGCATCCCCGTGGGCAGCAGCCGCGCGCCGAACTCCGCGCGCAGCACCGCGGAAAAGCGCTGCACTCCCTCCGCCAGCACCCGCTCGGCGTCCGCCAGGCTGCGGACGGGCTCGTTGGTCTTGACCTCGAACACGTGGTCCGCGATCTCGTTGCTGAACCCCACCGCGCCCAGGTCCACGTCCGACGTGCCGCGCCCCGCCAGGATCTTGAACGCGGGTTCCACCAGGGAAACGACGTTCAGGTCGCGGTCCACCGTGGGGTACTCCAGTTCCATTCCCGCCACCTCGAACGGCTTGAAGTGGCGCGGGTCCTTCTGCCCCGTGGACGCGGACGCGATCGGCTTGCGGGCGCGCTCCAGCAGCACCGCCTCGCCCTCCGCGTCCGTGCGCTGCGGCGGCGCTGCCTCGCGCTCCGGCGCCTGTTCAATGCGCTTCAAGAAGAACTCGATGACGTCCTGGTAGATGACGGCGCCGTCCGCCGCGTCGTCGTACCCGACGTCCAGGTTGGGGTTGTCGTTGATTTCGATGACGACGGGCCCGTCCGGCGTTTCCTTGAGGTCCACGCCGTACAATCCGTCTCCAATGAGCGCCGCCGCGCGCAGCGACAGCTCCACCACGGCGGCGGGCGCGGCGTCGCGCGCTACGGCCTCCACGCGGCCGTAGCGCTCCTTGCCCGCCGCGTTCTCCGCGCGGATCTGCCAGTGCCCGCGCGCCATGTGGTACCGCGCGGCAAAGAGGACGCGGCCGTCCAGCACCGTCACCCGCCAGTCGTAGTCCGTGGGCAGGAACTCCTGGGCGATGATCAGCGGCGACTTGCGGAACATCTCGTCCGCGCGGCGCCGGAACTCGTCGTGCGACGACACCTTGTGCACCGCCGCGCTGAACGACCCGTCCGGCAGCTTGATGACCACGGGCAGCCCCAGCTCCGCCACGTCGTGCCACGGCGTGTGCCGCGTCACGATCCTCGTCCTCGGCGTGGGAATCCCCTCGCGGTGCAGCAGCTCCTCCAGGAAAACCTTGTTGCCGCAGCGGATGATGGACTGCGAATCGTCCACCACCGGCATCCCCAGCGCCTCGGCCCGCAGCGCGAACTGAAAGGCGGGCTCGCTCACCCCCGTCAGCGCGCGGATGAAGAGCGCGTCGTACTCCGGCAGCTTGTGCATCTCGTCCACGCCGATGCGGCGCAGGTGCACGTTCATCCGCGCCGCCACGCGCTCCAGACGGTCCAGCGTTTCCGGGCTGGACGGGCTGAACGGGTCGTTGGCGTCGTGCAGCACGGCGATGGATGCGCGCCGCTCTTCCCGCGCCTCCTGCGCGCCGCGGCGAAGGACGCGGCGCGGATCGCCCAGCACCTGCGCCAGCCGTGCGGCCTCTTCCGGCGCCAGCAGGTGCACGGGGACGGCGGCCACCTCCGTCACCTTCCACTCGCCATCCTCCCCCACCAGCGACAGCCGCATCACGGGGGCGGAGCACTCGCGATAGACGTGCAGGGCCGTGTTGCGGAAGCGCGCGTCCTCCGCCCCGCCCAGCAGGACGAGCGTCTGCGCCCGCTCTTCTTCCACCGCCGGGCGGCAGATCCACGAGCCCTCCTCGCACACGCGTACGACCGGCGCGGACTCCGCCGCGGCCAGCCCCGCCGTCCGCCGCCGCGAGGCCATTTCCTCCGGGTCCACCGTGGGGACGCCGGCTTCCTGCAGGATGCGGAACAGGTTGTTGGGGTTGGCGAGCTGCTCGCTTTCCTCCACGCTGGGCACCGCGAGCTGGCCGCGGGCGTCCGCCAGCAGCGAGACGTAGTAGCCCTCGCTGCCGTACGCCCACGAGCGGCACAGGTTTACGACCAGCGCGCGCGGATCCGCCAGGTCGCCGCCGCCTTCCAGGTAGCGCTCCACGGGGATGACGACGCCCTCGGGAATCCCCGCCGCGTCCTCGGGATCGGATACGACGGCCAGAATGCGGGTGCGGTTCACGCGGCCTCCTCCTCCGGCCACATCTCCAGCAGCACCGCGTCGTACGTCACGTCGCCCAGGAGGATGGCGTTGATGAGCCGCTGCCCGTCCACCACCTGCCGCCCGTCCGGCGAGACCGGGACGTGCTCCGCCGGGTCGCGCAGGGAAAAACGGCGGCCCCAGTGCTCGTATCCCACGATGACCACGAAGTGGCCCGTCGGCTCACCACCGATGTCGTCCGGCACCAGGTCGTCGTCCGCCGTCTGCCGCTCGCGCATGAAGTTGTACAGATACGTCGCCGAAAGCCCCGCCAGCACCGGGTGCCCCCGGTCGATGATCCCCCGCAGCAGCGCGGGCGTCAGGTCGCGAAAGACGAGTTCGCCCCCCATCTCCAGAAACGCCAGGTATGCCTCGGCCGCCTGCCGCCGCTTGGCGTCGCGCAGGTGGGGGAGGCGCGCGCGGATCTTTTCCGCCAGGTCCGCGCGGTCCAGCCCGTCCCAGGTGGGGTCGAAGATCTGCAGGTCGTACGAGTACAGGCACGCGTGAAAGCCGCGGCGCAGGGCGGAGATCCCCAGAAAGACGGCCAGCGTGCCGCCGTCCTCGTTGCGGTCGATTTCCCCCAGCACCTCCTGCTCGCCCACCCGCAGCCCGTAGAAATCGTAGACCTTGCGCAGGCAGGTGGGCCCGCAGGTTACGTCGTCCGGCTGCAGAAAGCGCTGCACCCTCAACTCGTGCGCAAAGCGGTCCTCCTGCTCGCGCCGGTCCTCCGGCAGCGGCGGAGCCGCGCCCAGCATGTCCGTCATGGTGTGGTGCCGCCCGGTCCCCGAATGCGTCGCGGGCACCGAACGGTGCCCGCAGATCCGCCCGGACTGGCAACGGGCGTACCACAATCCACAATCCGCCACCGCGCGTGCCCCGTTCTTGCGCCGCGCAGTAGATTGGTCCCATCCACCCGTGTACAAGGTCGATGTCCAATCCTGACGTACCCGCGCGCGAGGGCCAGCCGGACCTGGCCGTGCAGGAGCGCACCCGCACCGCGCACCCGCGCATGTACCGGGTGATGCTGCACAACGACGACTATACGACGATGGAGTACGTGGTCGACGTGCTGATGCGGCACTTCGGGCGCAGCGAGCCCGAGGCGCTGCGCATCATGCTGCAGGTGCACCACAAGGGTGCGGGCGTCGCGGGGGTCTTTACCCGGGACGAGGCAGAAACGCGCGCCGCCGAGGTGATGGATGAGGCGCGAGGCCGCGGCTTTCCGCTGCGGCTGACGACGGAGCCGGAGTAGATCGCATGTCACAGCCCGCACTTCGCCCCGAGCTGGAAATCAGCCTGCAGCTGGCCATTCTGGACGCCGCCCGCCGCGGCCACGCCTACGCCGGCCTGGAGCACCTTCTTTTCGCCCTGCTGCAGGACGACGGGACCGCCGCCGCCCTGCGCCGCGCCGGCGCCGACGTGGACCGCCTGGGATCGCGGCTGGAGCGCTTTCTGTCCGAGCAGATCCAGGCCGGCGACGGCCCCCGCGACACCAGCACTCCCACCCTCGCGTTCCGCCGCGTGGTGCAGGACGCCGTCCTTCAGGTCTACCGCTCCGGGCGTGACGAGGTGACGGGCTCGCACGTCCTGGTGTCGATGTGGGACGAGTCGGAAAGTTTCGCCGTCCACTTTCTGGGCGAGTCCGGCGCGGACCGGCTGCGGCTGATGCAGTCCGCCTCCGATCCGCAGTCCGCCGAGCCGGAGCCGGCCGGCGCGGGCGTGGACGGGGCGGAGGAGACGGCAAAGGATGCGCTCTCCCGATTCGCCACCAACCTCAACGCGCTCGCCGCGGCGGGAAAGCTGGACCCCGTCATCGGCCGCGAGCGCGAAATCACCCGCGCCATCCACGTCCTGGCCCGCCGCCGCAAGAACAACCCGCTCTTCGTGGGCGACCCCGGCGTGGGCAAGACGGCGCTGGCGCAGGGCTTGGCCATCCGCATTCACGAAGGCGCCGTCCCCGCGCCGCTGCGGGACGCGGAGATCTTCTCCCTCGACGTGGGTGCGCTGCTGGCGGGAACGCGCTACCGCGGCGACTTCGAGGAGCGGCTCAAGGCGGTGCTGCGCGAGGTGGAGGCGCGGCCAGGCGCGGTGCTGTTCATCGACGAAATCCACACCCTCGTGGGCGCGGGAAGCACCAGCGGCGGGGCGATGGACGCCAGCAACCTGCTCAAGCCGGCGCTGGCGGCCGGCCTGCGCTGCATGGGAAGCACCACGTGGGAGGAACTGCGCTCGCACTTCGAGAAAGACCGGGCCCTCGCGCGGCGCTTTCAGAAGGTGGAGGTCGCCGAGCCGTCGGTGGAAGACACCGTCCTGATCCTCAAGGGGCTCCAGGAGCGGTACGAGACGTTCCACGGCGTGCGCTACACGGACGAGGCCCTGCGCGCCGCCGCCGAACTGTCCGCCCGCCACCTGCACGACCGCCGCCTGCCGGACAAGGCGATCGATCTGATGGACGAGGCCGGCGCGGAGGTGCGCCTCGCCGCGCCCGCCCCGGTGCAGCCGGACCCGGTGGCAGCAGACGGTGCGGAGGAGGGCGGCGCCGCCGCCGACCGGCGGCCCGAAGTGGGCGTCGAGACGGTGGAGCGCATCCTGGCCGGGATGGCCAACATCCCGCCGCGAACCGTGGCGGGGAACGAGCGTGAGCGCCTGCGCACGCTGGACGCGGAACTGCGGGCGCGCGTCTTCGGCCAGGACGCGGCCATCGGGCAGCTCGCCTCCGCCATCAAGCTGGCGCGCGCCGGGCTGGGAGATCCGCGCAAGCCGGTGGGCTCGTATCTGTTTACGGGACCCACGGGAGTGGGCAAGACGGAAGTCGCCCGGTCGCTCGCGGAAGTGCTGGGCGTGGAGCTGATCCGCTTCGACATGAGCGAGTACATGGAGCGCCACACCATCAGCCGGCTGATCGGCGCGCCGCCGGGGTACGTGGGCTTTGACCAGGCCGGCCTGCTGACCGAGGCCGTGAACCGCGCGCCGCACTCCGTCGTCCTGCTGGACGAGATTGAAAAGGCGCACCCGGACGTCTTCAACCTGCTGCTGCAGGTGATGGACTACGGAAAGCTGACGGACAACAACGGCAAGCAGTCCGACTTCCGCAACGTGGTGCTCATCATGACCAGCAACGTGGGCGCGGAAGACCTCATGCGCCGCCGCCCGGGCTTCGTGGCCGGCGATATGGCGGGCGGGGACGATGGCGGCGCCTACGAGCGCACCTTTTCTCCCGAGTTCCGCAACCGGCTGGACGCCCGCATCGGCTTTGCCCCGCTTTCGCGCGAGGTGATGGAGCAGATCGTGGATCGGGCGCTGGGCGAATTGCGGCAGCGTCTGGCGGAACGCGGCGTGGAGTTGCGCGTGGACGCCGCCGCGCGGGGCTGGCTGGCGGAGCGCGGGCACGATCCGGCCAACGGCGCGAGGCCGCTGGGACGCCTCATTCAGGACCGCGTGGCGCGGCCTCTGGCGGACGAACTTCTCTTTGGATTGCTGGCCGATGGGGGTGTAGCGAGCGTCCGGGTGGAGGAGGGAGAGCTGAAGGTGCTGGCGGAGTAGCACACCCGGAAGCCGCCGTTCGTATCACGAGTGTGGCAGAATTGGACCCTGAATTGCGACAGAGTGTACGAAGGGGCATCCGGTATCCGACAGGATCTCCCCCTGGAGCGTGTGTTGTAGCAGTTTGGTGTTGACGCTGTTCACTGTTCAGGGTTCAACCCGCGCTTTTGCAAGAAAATAGTGGCGTTATCACACTTACTTGCATATAGTATACAACATCACGAACAGGTACCATTTTCGGGAACAGAGACACACCCTCATAGTACGGAGTGCACGGTTATGAAGACATCCAGGACCAAGGCGGCCGCGGAGCGCGTGCCTCGCCGTTGGCGCACGCCTCCGCCCCTGACGCGCGGCTCCGAGTCGCTGGAGGGGATGGAGATTCTTCGTGAAGTCGGTGGTGAAGTGGGTGTGCTGCTGTGGCAGGCGTACCGCAACGTGATGTTCTGGTCGATGTCGGACGCGGCGGACCGCGGGCAGCTGTTTTCCGCCGACGCGGGAACCCGCCGCCGGCAGGAAGTGGCCGACGCGCGTGTCCCGGAGCGCCTGAGCGGCGCGTTGGAAAGCGTGGCCGTCATGCTGGAGTCGCCGGAAGGCGCCAGCGGCGACGCGGTGGCCGAGGCGTGCACGGCCATCGGCCAGTGGGCCGAGGACGAGGGCTACATGAACACGGCGCTGGCGTACACGCAGGCGGCCGCGGTGGCTTCGCCGGGACGTGCGCGTCTTGCGCTGGCCGTGGGGCAGCTGGCCCGCCGCCGCGCCGAGCTGGCCCGCGCCGAAACGTGGTTCCGCCACACCATCATGATCGGGCGGCAGACCGGCGACTGGGAGTCGTACTCCCGCGCCTACATCGCGCTGGGCAACATGCTGGTGCGGCGCGGCAACTTCCCCGGCGCGCACCGCATGCACATCAAGGCTCTCCGCGCCGCCCGCCGCAAGGGCATGCCGGAGATCCAGGGCATGGCGCTTCACGACCTGTTCACGATCGCGATTGAAACGGGTCGGCACGAGCAGGCTGAAGAATACGCACGGCAGGCTTTCCGGGCATACGGACCGATCCATGATTCCATTCCGGCGCTGGCCCACGACGTGGCTTACTACTGGATGGAGCGCGGTCACTTCGCCCGCTCGCTGGACGTGTTTCAGGCACTGGAGTCTCACCTGAGCCTGCCGTCGGCTCGTCTCATTCTGCTGGCGTCCACGGCTCGTGCGGCTGCGGGCACCGGCAACCGTGACGTGTTCCGGAAGGCCTGGACTCAGGTAACACGTCTCAGCCGGGATGCGGAGGCGCAGGGTGTCGCGCCGGGATGCATGCTGGAGTTGGCTCTGGGCGCGGCCTCTCTGGGCGAGTGGGACCGGGCCGAGCAGGCGGCGGACGAATCCTATGAAGGAGCTGTTCGCCAAGGGCAGGGCAAGGTGCGGTTCCGTGCCGAAGCGCTGCTCGAGTCGATCCGCAACGACCGGGTCGCCGCCGGGAACCTTGCCGCGGCGCGCTCTTCGTCGCCTAAGGTTGATGCGCTCGCCTCTGACTTCGTGCGCAGTCTGCGCGGTCCGCTGGTTGAAGTCTGATCAATCAGAAAGGGTCCCCGAACTTCATGTTCGGGGACCCTTTTTGTTGTTGGTGCCAGTCGGCTGGCTCAGCCCCCCGAACCGATCGTGGGGCTGCCGTTGCAGAGTACGACAACCGTCCCATCACGCATCGTCTGCAGGGAAACCACACCGGTGCAGACGAAGTCGCCGTCCTTGGCCGGTGCCGCGGTGTCGGGCCGGGCCTCGGGTGCGGTGACGGAATCGGAACAGGCGCCGAGCGTGGCTGCGGTGATGGCGGCGAGGAACAGACGGGCCAGCTTCATTGGGAACTCCGATGCAACGGGAAGGTGAGTCGGATGGTACGGCGGGGTGCCCGAGGGCGTGACTACAAGTTGCACCCGAACACGGCTCCTCACCCATCCGCTCGCGCCCTGTCACCGAGTATTATCCGACAAGTCATGGTCCGCGGCCCCAAACCCCTCCTGGTCATGCACTCGAATGGTGCACTGCGGGAGCAGCTTCGCCGGATGGAGACGCGCGGGTTCCGGTGCGCCTTTCCCACTTCGTGGAGCAGAATGCGTGAGGCGGTCGCCGCGTCGCCGCCCGCCGCCATCCTGGTGGTGGACCCGTACGACGGCGGCACCGGCAAGTCGCGCGAACTCTGCGCCGATCTGCGTTCGCTGCTGCTGGAGTTTCCGTCCGCGACGGTGCTGGCGGCGATGGACACGGACCCGGGCCGCTCGCGCGATCTGCGCACGCTGGGGGAGTGGGGGGTGGCCGACGTGATCTGCCTGGAGGAGGACGACACCCAGGAGGCGCTGTACCGCCGCCTTCGCGCCGTGGAGGGGCGCACGCTGCAGAACCTGCTGCAGCGCACCCTTCCTGCGCTGATCTCCGGGCGCGCGCGCATGCTGGTGATGACGGCGGCGGAGGTGGTGTCGGTGGGAGGAAAGGCACACGACCTGGCCCGGCGTCTTCACCTTTCCGAGCGCACGGTGCTGAGGTGGTCCGCGCGGGCGGGGCTGCCGGCGCCGCGGCGGATGATGGCTTGGATGCGCATTCTGCTGGCGTCGGCGCTGCTGGACGATCCGGGGCGGAGCGTGCTGAGCGTGGCCCACGCCTGCGGCTATTCGTCGGACAGCAGCCTGCGCCGGGCGACGACGGACTTTCTGCAGGCGGGGCCTTCCGCGCTGCGCAGGGAAGGCGCGTTCGAGCGGGCGTCGACGGCGTTTCTGGAGGAGCTCGCCGTGACGCGCGCCGCGGGGACGGGGCGGTACTCGCTCCGCTTCTGATGCGAACCGGAGACGGGTGCGGCTTCTTCCGCGGGAGCCGGCCGGAGCAGGGTCTGGGAGGTGCGGGTGGGATGAAAAAGCGCGGACGGCCGTGAAGGCCGTCCGCGCTGCTGTTGTCCTCCGGACGAAACTCGCGTGAGGGATTCGCGCCCGGAGGGCCGAGAACGCGGTGCGCCGCACATCTACTCGGCGATCCGCATCTCCATCCTGGGCGCACCGCGGGCTCGGCGCCGTTGGCAACAGCTGTATCGTTGCCTACGGCGCGCGAAGCCCGGCCCGGAGCGCAGCGGAGGGACACGCCATGACCGCAGTGCGTGAGTGCTGGGTGCGTGAGTGCGTCAGTGCGAAAGTCCTGTGGCGCCCGCCCGTGACCGATGTGGTCAGGCTTCGAAGTCGAAGAGAACCGGGGTCCAGCCGGCGCCGCGGACGACGATGGCGCCGACGTAGCCGGGGCCGGGGTGCAGCTCGCGCAGCGTCCACCGGCCCGCCTCGTCCGGGTCGCCGCGGGTGGCCAGCAGGCGCGCGGGCTCGCCCGGACGGAAGCTGACGTCGAAGCGGTCCAGCGGCATCGACAGGCCCTCGCCCACGGCCTTGATGTACGCTTCCTTGCGCGTCCAGCACTGAAAGAAGGCCAGTTCCCGGTCCGTCTCCGGCAGCGCGGCGAAGATCTCGTTCTCCGGCGCGGAAAAGAAGCGCTTGGCGATGTCGATGCCGTCCGGCATCGGCTTGAGCGCCTCCAGGTCCACCCCGATCTCGCGCTCCAGGGTGACGGCGTACAGCGCCATGTCGCCCGCGTTGGAGACGTTGAAGCGCAGCCGTCCGTCCGCGCCGTCCAGCATGGGCTTGCCGTGCGAGGTGGTGCGGTAGCGGTGCGCGGCGGGAGCAAGGCCGGTGTAGCGCGCCAGGATTTCGCGCTGGGCGCCGCGGCCCGCCACGAACGCCGTCCGGTGCTCGGCGAAGCGGAAGCGGGAGGCCCGGTCGCGCTCGTCCGCGCCCAGGTGCGCCTCCATCCGCGCCAGCGCCGCGGGGGATGGACGGAGTGAGGCGCGCCACACGTGCACCTCGTCCGCGCCCAGCGCCACCGGGCCGGACGGCGCCGGCCGCCACTCCGCGTCAGACCGCATGCGCCGGGGAGGACAGGACGCCGCGCAGTTCCTGGTTCAGCGCCTGCAGCACCTGCGCGCGGTCGCCGTGAAGAAAGAAGTGGTCACCCGGAAACATGCGGAAGCGGAACTCGCCGCCCGCCTGCTCGCCCCATGCCTCGATGTGCGCGGCGGGAACCTCCATGTCCAGCGCGCCGCCCCAGGCCACCAGTGGCAGCGCGAGCGGCGCCTCCGGCGTGTACTGGTAGGTTTCGCCCAGCTGGAAGTCCGCGCGCAGCATGGGCATCAGCAGCTCCATGATTTCGCGGTTGGCCAGGATCTCTTCCGGCGTGCCGTTGTAGCGGCGCAGCGTGTCCATGAACTCCGCGTCCGGAAGGGCGTGGATCAGCGGATCCAGCAGCGGAAGCTGCGGCGCCGGGCGGCCGGAGGTGATGAGCAGGCGCGGCATTGGACGGCCCGCCCGGCGCAGCCGCCGCGTGAGCTCGAATGCCATCAGCCCGCCGTTGCTGTGGCCGAAGAAGGCGAACGGGCGGTCCATCCACGGCGCCAGCTCGCGCTGCATGGCCGTCGCCATCTCGTTCAGGTCGCCGATGGGTTTTTCCATCAGCCGCCCCTCGCGGCCGGGGGGCTGCACGGCCACCAGTTCCACGTCCGCGGGCAGCTCCTTGGCCCAGGGGGAAAAGAGGCTGGCGCCGCCGCCGGCGTAGGGAAAGCAGAAGAGCCGCAGCCGCGCGGCGGGCCGCGGATGCGGGATGAGCGCCCACCCCTTGAGGGAGCCAGGTCGGTTCACGTGGTTGAACTCCGGTGCGCGGCCGGCGGGCGGCCAGAGGGAATGCGGGCGCCGGACCGGGCCGCGGGGGCTCCGGTCCGGCGCGGGACGATCATGCGGTGCGGTCCGCCTTCAGCTGTCGCGGGGCGCGGCTTCCAGCGCCCAGCGGCCCAGGGTGACCTGCTGGATCTCGGTGCTCCCCTCGATGATCTCCATCACCCGGGAGTCGCGCAGCAGGCGGTCGGCGGGATACTCCTCGGTGCACCCATTGGCGCCGTGGATCTGCACCGTATCCAGCGCGGCGCGGGTGGCGGCCAGCGAGGCGAAGTACTTGGCGTGGAACACCTCGCGCGCGCCCTCCGGATCTCCCGCGTCGCGCAGCCAGGCCGCGTTCAGGCACAGGAGCCGCGCGGCGCGCAGGTCAGTGGCCATGTTGGCCAGACGCCGCTGCACCAGCTGGTGCTCGCCGATGGGGACGCCGAACTGCCGCCGCCGCGCCGCGTAGGCCGTGGAGGCGTCCAGGCAGGCGCGGATGATTCCCACGCACCCGCTGGCCACGCTCAACCGGCCGACCTCCAGTACGGAAAGCGCCACCGCCATCCCGAATCCCGGGCCGGCCAGGCGGTTCTCCCTGGGCACGCGGACCGCGTCGAACTCGATCTCCGCGACCATGGAGGCGCGCGTCCCCGTCACGCCCAGCGGGCGCACGGTGACGCCGGGGGCGCGCAGGTCCACCAGCAGCGCCAGCGGCCGCCCTTCGCCGCGCGCAAAGGTCAGCAGCACGTCGGCGATCTGGCCGTACGTGGTCCACCGCTTCCGGCCGTTCAGCACGTAGGCGTCGCCGTCCAGCTCGGCGGTGGTCTGGATGGCGGCGGCGTCGCTCCCCACCTCCGGCTCGCTCAGGCCGAACGCGCCGATCGTTTCGCCGGCCGCCATGGACGGCAGCCAGCGCTCCCGCTGCGCCCGGGATCCCCAGCGCGCGACGGCGTGGCAGGCCATGGAATGCACCGTCAGCAGCGAGCGCACGGACGAGCAGCCGCGCCCCAGCTCTTCATTGAGCAGGGCGAAGGTGACGGCGTCCATGGCCGCGCCGCCGAACTCCGCGGGGACCACGGCGCCCAGGTACCCGGCCGCCGCCATCGCCCGCACCAGCTCCGGCGGGGTGCGCGCGGCGCGGTCCCATTCGCCGGCGAAGGGCGCCACGTGCTCGTCCGTCCACGCGGCGAAGCCGCGGCGCGCCGCCTCGCGCGAGGGGCCCAGCCCCAGGCGCGGGCCGTCGTCCGCGGCGGCGGCGGGGAGGGCGGCATCCAGCAGCGTCACGGGATCAGGCCACCCCGGCGCCGCGCTTGCGCTCCACGAACGCCGCCAGCGCGTCCACGCTGCGGAAGTTGTCGATGTCCAGGTCGTCGCTTTCGCAGACGATGCCGAAGGCCGACTCCACGAACTGCACCAGCTGCATGGCGAACATGCTGTTGACGAAGCCGGAGGCGAACACGTCTTCGTTGTCCGCCAGTTCCTTGCCGCGCACGTGGCGCGAAATGAATTCCCGGATCTGCTCCCTGTCGTCCATCTGCACTCGTCGGGTAGGCTCCGTCAGGCGGCGGCGGGGGCCGCGCCGGGGACGGAATAGTCAAAGAAGCCGCGGCCGCTCTTTCGGCCGTGCAGCCCGGCATCCACCATCTTCACCAGCAGCGGCGCGGGGCGGAACTTGGGGTCGCCGTAGCTTTCCTGCAGGATCTGAAGCGAGTGGAGAATAGTGTCCAGCCCGATCAGGTCGCCGGTGGCCAGCGGCCCCATTTTGTGGCCGAAGCAGGTGACGAAGATGCGGTCGATGTCCTCGGCCGACGCCACGCCGTCCTGCACCTCCCACACGGCTTCGTTGATGGTGATCATCAGCACGCGGTTGCTGACGAAGCCGGGAAGGTCGTTCACCACGATCCCTTCCTTGCCCATCTGCCCCAGAAAGCGGAGCGCCGTATTCACCGTGTGCTGCGAGGTGTGGAAGCCGCGGATGGTTTCCACCACCGGCTTGAGCGGCACGGGATTCATGAAGTGCATCCCCAGCACCCGGTCTGGCCGGCCCGTCCATGAGCCGATGCGGGTGATGCTGATGCACGACGTGTTGGCGGCGAACACGGCGTGCGGCGGGCACACCGCGTCCAGAACGGGATAGATGGACTCCTTGACCGCGACCTTTTCGGTGGCGTTCTCCACCACGAAGTCGGCGTCCCTGAAGGGCGCGTAGTCGGTGGTGAAGGTGATGCGCTCCAGCACCTCGGCCGGCGACGGGCCGCCGCGGGTGCCGCTGAACATGCCGTGAAAGCGCACGTTCTGCCGGATCTGCGCGCGTGCGGTGTCCAGCACCTCATCCTTGAGGTCCAGCAGCAGCACGCGGTGCCCGGTCTGCGCCAGGTTCTGCGCCACCCCCACGCCCATCACGCCCGCCCCCACCACGCCGATGGTGGCCAGGTCGTGCGCGGGAGCGGCCGGAGCCTTGTCGGTCGTCGCCATCCGTCTGGTGTTCGTTCGGTTTTGATGAAAGGAGTCGGCGGCCGCGCCGGAGGTCCGGCGCGGCCGCTGTCCGCGTCAGCCCAGCCCCTGCGCCTGCATCTTGTCGCGCAGCGACTTGGGGCGCATGTCGGTCCACACCTGTTCGATCCAGGCGAGCACTTCGGCCTTCTGTCCCGGCGTGCCGACGGCGGTCCAGCCCGCGGGCAGTTCGCGGTCGGCCGGCCAGATGGAGTACTGCTCTTCGTGGTTCATCACGGCCGTGTAGACGGTCGTGTCTTCGCGCTCTTCGTTGCTCATGGTCCGGAGGGGTGAGGTGGGTTGTGTCTGGGCCGGGGCGCCGAGCGTCCGGCGGCTGCGTCCGCGCGGGCGGGCGCGGCAATCTAACACACTTACCGCAGATTTTGGAACACCTCCATCGCCAGCCGCCCATGCCCGCGGGAGAACTCGTTCAGTGTGGACGTGCACTGGCGCCACAGGCCGTATCAGCCCGCGGCGGTGCCGCTCCTTCCGGGCACGAACATGTGGCCGGAGTGCACGTGCCGCTACCGAGACGCCATCAGGTGCAATCTCCGTGATCCGGTTCCTGACGGAAAGGAGCGCCCCGCGCCCGCATCCTTTTCCGCCTCCGTGGAGACGAGTCGCACGGCGGGCGGCGGGCTGGAGCGGAGCTGGAACGCGCGGCTCCCGTCCTGTTCACCTGCTCACGACCGCGCTCGACTGGGAGCCGTCCACGGCAGGCGCGCCGTCCCGCGGGGGACGGAGCGGGTGCGCGGGAACGACCGGCGCCGCCCCGGATCAGTCCGCGTCGCGAACGACTTTGCCCAGCCGGGCGATTCCTTCGCGGATGTCTTCCTGCGAGGGAAAGGAGAAGTTGAGCCGCATGCAGTTGCGCCCCGCGCTGCTTCCCGGGACGGCGAACGCGGCCCCCGGAACGTAGGCCACGCCCGCCTCCAGCGCGGGCCGCAGCAGGGCCGAGGTGTCGAAGCGGGCGGGAAGCTCCGCCCACACCAGCGCGCCGTTGCGCGGCGTGCTCCACCGCGTGCCCGCGGGAAAGTGCTCGCGGATGGACTCGATCATCACGTCGCGCCGGCGCTGGTACGAGGCGCGGATGGTGGCGAGGTGACGGGGAAAGTGCCCCGAATCCAGGTACTTGGAGACGAGCCGCTGGCTGAAGGTGCCGCTGTCCAGGTCTGCCCCGTCCTTGGCGCAGCCCAGCACGGGAATCAGCGGCTCCGGCGCGATGATCCACCCCACGCGGAACCCCGGCGCCATCACCTTGCTGAACGATCCCACGTACAGCACCCACTCGTCGTCCAGCGCGCGCAGCGGCGGTTCCGGGTTGCCGAAGTGCAGCAGCCCGTACGCGTCGTCTTCCACGATGGGGATGCGGTGCTCGCGCGCCAGCGCCACCAGGCGGCGGCGGTTGGCCGGGCTCACGCTGCAGCCCAGCGGGTTGTGGCCGTCCGTTACGCAGTACAGAAAGGCGGGGCGCTCGCCGGCTTCCAGGTGTGCCTGCACGGCGTCCACGTCCATCCCGTGCTCCAGGCTGTTGCCCACCGTAAGCATGCGCGGGGCGTACGGCTCAACCACCTGCTGAAAGCCCATGTAGACCAGCTCGTCGCAGATGATGCTGCCGCCTTCCGGGAGCAGGATGCGCGTGAGGAGGCTGAGCGCCTGCTGGGCGGCGGTGGTGAGAAACACCTGCTCCGGCCGCACGGTGACGCCGCGATCCGCCATCAGCCGGGCGACGTGCTCCTTGAGGGCGAGGGGCGCGGGGCGGTACTGCAGCGCGTCGACGTCGCTGAACAGCACGCGGTCGGCGGCCTTGGCGTACTCGTCCACGGGAAACAGTTCCGGGGCGGGCAGGCCCAGTGCAAACGAGATGATCCCCGGCCGGCCCATCAGCCCCAGCATTTCCTGGATGGTGGAGGGGCGGATTGCGCGGGTCCACGCGGCCAGCGGCAGCCCCGCGATCGTGTGCGGGAGCTCGGCCGCGAGGGCGGCGGGGGGATCGATGGTCATCATGGAACGATCCTGCTGGTGGATCACGCGGGCAGATGCACGGTCCAGGCGGACGCGCGCGGCGAGGAGCGGGGAAGTGTACGAAGTTGTAGCAGATCGCCGTCCGCGTTTCTGTTCAGCAACGATAACCGGCGTGAATGGAAATGCGCAAGCATCTGTCCGAAAAGGGTTCTAAGTGTACGCGTGGCGGGTAATCCGGGCCAGAACGCACGGCGGATCCAGTGACCGGACGCGGGCCTCCGCGGGCCGTCCGCGGCGTTCCGGACGCCATGTGGCAGTTGCGGGCAGTGTGGAGTGGATTCAGCAGGCGCGGTGGCGCATGAGGATCGGTTCCGCGGCGGGTCGGTTCCGGAGGGGACGGGAGCCGGTCGCAGACAGGGCGTGATTGGCGGCGGGCGCCAAGGCGGCCCCTACCCGGGCTCGTGCTACTCGCCCACCCTCCCCCGCGAGAGCGAATGAATCCGCCGCTCGAACAGCGGGAACCCCCAACACATGGCCGCTGTCGCGTCCACGTTCGTGGCTTCAACCGCATCGGGGTCACGCGATGGGCTGGGGTGTGCTCCCTCTCCCACATCCGTTCGTGGGAGAGGGTCGTCGTGCGCAGCACGCGGGGTGAGGGCTCACAGCCGGCGTGACGAGCAACAGGTTTGGCGCGCGCCGCACCTTGCCTGAGCGAATGAATCCGCCGCTCAAACCGCGGGAACCCCCGACACGATGGCCGCTGTCGCGTCCACGTTCGGGCTTCAACTGCATCGGGGACGCCGTCCATGCCGCGGTCCGCCCCTCGGGGTGGGGTCTCCCTTTCTCCCGCGGAGCGGGGGAGAGGGCCAGGGGAGAGGGGGCCTCTCCGCGCGGGCACCGTCCGACCTGCACGCACCCGTCCGCACGCCTCTCGTCAGCGACTCGCCGAACATCGTCATCCAGCCGGACCGCCCGCGGGCACCTCTTCGCACTCCGGATTCCATCATCCACAAACACGGAAGAGCCACTCAGTCACTCACATAATCCGCCATGCACGTGGCCGAAGTGCGCTCTTCAGTGGACGCGGGTTTCCGCGCCATTCCTGCACTTGCAAGAAATATCTGGACAGCTCGGCGTGAAGTGGTTATGTTGATTGCGTCTGGCGGCATACGCCAGACGGCCATCGAGAGTGACCTGAACCCATCCGGCTCCATGCAACCGATTGCCCGTCCGCTCATTGTCATGCACTCCGACGGCGTCTTCAGGGAGCGCGTCCGGCGTGTGGGCAACCAGCGGTTCAAGCTGCAGTTCGTGGACGACTGGGACGCGCTTCGCAAGGCGCTGAACGAGTCGCCCCCCGCCGCGCTGGTCGTGGCGGACCCGTACACCCGCGCCTACGGCACCGAAACGGAGCTGGCGCCGGAGCTCCGCTCCATTCTGTGGGAGTTCCCCACGGCCACCGTGATCGCCGCGCTGGAAGTGCGCCGCGGCCGCGTGCGCGACCTGCGCACGCTGGGCGAGTGGGGCGTCAAGGAAGTCATCGCGCTGGATGAAGAGGACACGGTGGAGGCCATCTCCCGCCGTCTCCGCTCCGCCCAGGGCCGCCCGCTGCAGAGCCTGCTGGAGCGCTCGCTGCCCAGCAACCTGTCCGGCCGCGCCCGCGCGCTGCTGATGGCCGCCGCCGAGGTGGTGGCCGAGGGCGGCCACGGCCGCGACCTGGCCTCGTCGCTGAAGCTTTCCGAGCGCACCCTGCTGCGGTGGGCCGAGCAGGCGGACCTGCCGCCGCCACGCCGCGTGCTGGCGTGGATGCGCGTGCTGCTTGCCTGCGAGCTGCTGGACGATCCGGGCCAGACGGTGCTGAGCGTGGCCTACACCTGCGGCTACGCCTCCGACAGCTCGCTGCGCCGCGCGGTGCAGGAGTTCACCGGCGTGATGCTGACCCAGCTTCGCAAGCAGGGCGCGTTCGCCACCGCGTCGGAAAAGTTCCTGGTGGAGATCGAGGACGCCCGCGAGGCCGGCCGCATCGCCCGCAAGGAAACCAAGGGCGCCGACGACGGCTCGGATCTGCCGCTGTCGCGCATCCATCCGCCGCACGACGAGATGACGCTGGCCGCCACGCTGGCCGGCTCGCCGGAGCGTCCGCGCCGCCGGGGCCGCCGCAAGGCCAACCCGGTCTGACCCACGCTCCGTCCCGTTACGTACGCCGAGGGCCCGCGCCGACCGCGCGGGCCCTCGCTGCGTCCGGGGCCGGGGCGGTGGATGGCGGAGCGCACGGGTTTTTTCGTCCGGGCAGCGGGCGGCGTGGTTCCTGCTACCGGCGGCGTATGCGGCGTGCGTTCAGTTCAGCCGCGGTACCGCGACACAACGGGCGATGCGAGAAGACCAGGGGGACGGGGCGGGGCGGCGCGGCGGAGTGCCGCCGCTGATGGGTGACGGAGAGTCCGAGACGCTGCTGGCCCGCGTGCACACGCCTGCGCAGGCGAACACCGAAGCCCGCGAGTCGCGCGCGGCCTCCACGCCGGCGCCCTCCGCGGGCCCCGAGCACCGGCCGCTGGCCCGGCGCGTGGTGGAGCGCATCATCGACGGGCGCTCGCACCCGTTTCTGCGCGTCATTGCCTACTACATCCTGATCGTGGCGCTGATGTCGCTGGCGGTCTACTACGTCCCCACGGTGCGGCGGGCCTTTCTGTCTCCCGTGGCGCTGCCCATGAACCCGGACGGCGCGCTCACGGCGGGGCCGGTGGGCGACTTCGGCAGCAAGCTCACGCTGGAAGAGGCGCTGCAGCGCGCCATCAGCACGCTGCTGGTGATCGTGGGCGCGCTGACGCTGGTGGTGCCGGTGGCGTGGGTGTACATGCTCACCAAGCGCTTCCGCTTTGATCCGGCGCTGGTGGCCTCCGTCATCATCCTTCCCATCGTGGTGGCGGGAATCGCGCTGGTCGTCAAGAACAGCATCGCCCTCGCCTTCGCCCTGGCGGGGATCGTGGGCGCGGTGCGGTTCCGGAACACGCTCAAGGATCCGCGCGACGCCGTCTACATCTTTCTGGTGATCGTCATCGGCCTGTCCGCCGGCGTGCAGGCGCTGGACGTGGCGGTGGTCATATCGTTCGCGTTCAACATCGTGGTGCTCATCGTCTGGAAGTTCAACGTGGGCAGCATCTACAGCGGCCGGTACGCGCGCACGGGCATTCTTTCCGTGGGCGCCCAGCGGCTGCTGATGGCGCAGGAGCCGGCCGCGCAGCGCGAGGTGCGCAGGCGCATGCTGGACCAGGCCACCGACATCAAGACGGACGGAATTCTGCTGGTGCACAGCCATCAGCCGGACCTGGCCCGCCTGACGGTGCAGGAGGCGCTGGCGGATACGGCCAAGGCGTGGCAACTGGTGGACGTGGTGCGCCGCGAGGACGGGCTGCGCACGCTGGAATACCTCGTGCGGCTCAAGCGCACCTCCACCGCGCCGGAGCTGGTGGGCGCGCTGGACGAGCGGTGGAGCGAGCAGGTGGCCGCGGCGGAGTACGTTCCCTTCCGCGCCCGCAGCCGCAAACGGAAAAAGCCCTGAGACCCCCTCCCGGGCGCGCGGATTTCGCCCCCGGGATCAAACACGTGACGAACACGATGCAGAAGCAACGATGGATGCGCGGGCTGCGCCTGGCGGGCGCGGCCGCGCTGCTGGCCGTGGCGCCCGGGTGCGGGCTGCGCAGCTTTGGGCTGGGCAGCCTGGTTCCGGGGCTGGGCGGGGCGGATTCGGTGGCGCTCAACCTGGTGCTCATCGGCGACGCGGGGCTGCCCAACCCGGCGGGCGAGCCGGTGCTGAACGCGCTGCGTGACGAGATCGCCAAGGCGCCGGACCGCAGCTTCGTCGTCTACCTGGGCGACAACATCTACCCCGTCGGGCTGGAAGACACCACGACGGCGGAGGGCAAGGAGGGGCTCCGCATTCTGCGCGCGCAGATGGCGCCGCTGCTGGAAACGGGGACCCGCGGCATCCTGGTTCCCGGCAACCACGACTGGGGCAACGGCATTCCCGAGGGGCTGGCCCACGTGCGGCGCCAGGAGCGGTTCATCAACCTGAACGGCAACGGGCTGGTGACGATGGAGCCGCGCAACGGCTGCCCGGGCCCGGTGGTGGTGGACGTGGCCGGCGTGGTGCGGCTGGTAACGCTGGATACGCAGTGGTGGCTGCACGCGGGCGAGCGCCCGGGGCGCGGCAGCGGCTGCGAGCCCGTGACCGAGGCGGGGATCATCGATTCGGTGCGCACGGCCCTGGCCTCGGCGGGGCCGCTGCACACCGTGGTGGTTGCGCACCACCCGTTCGTGTCTGGCGGGCAGCACGGCGGATACTTTGACTGGCCCACCTACCTGTTTCCGCTGCATCCGTGGGCGCGGCTGGCCGGGCTGTTCGCGCGGCAGGACGTGACGGGGCGCGAGTACCGCAACATGACGGTGCAGCTTTCCGCCGCCTTTGCGGTGGATTCGCCGCTGGTGTACGCGGCGGGGCACGAGCACAGCCTGCAGGTGTTCGGGCGGCGGCCGCTGGTGCCGGCGCGCTACCACATCGTCAGCGGCGGCGGCATCTACGGGCACACCACGCCCACGCGGCGCATCACCGGCATCCGCTACATCCGCCAGGCGAGCGGATTTCAGCGCATCACCTTTCTGGCGGACGGGCGCGCGCGGCTGAGCGTGGTGGTGGTGGACAGCAAGGGCGGCGCGCACGAGGACTTCAGCATGTGGCTGGATGACCCGCGGGTGAAGCTGCTGCGCGCGCAGGCGGATTCCGCGGCCAGGGCCGCGGCCGCGGTTGCGCCGCCCGTTCCCGCGCTTCCCACGGCTCCGACAACGGCACCCGCTCCCGCGACGGTGCCCGTTCCGACGACGACTCCGACGACAACTCCGACGACAACTCCGGCGTCCGCGCCGGCGCCGACGACTGTGCCCGCTTCGATGACAACTCCGGCGACAGCACCGGCTCCCACGCCGGCCGCGCCGCGTACGGAAGCTCCTCCGGCGATGCCCGCACCGATGATGATCGTGATTCCGCCCGATCCGGCAGCGCCTCCACGGACCACGCCGCCTCCCACCCCCATGATCGTGCCCGCGACGACGACTCCGGCGCCGGCGGGGGCGTGGTGATGCGCGTACTGGCGAGTGCGGCCGTTCTGGCGCTCGGCGCGCTGGCATCGTCGCCGCGGCCGGTGCGCGCGCAGGGGCGTGACACCGTCGTGGTTCCCGGGCCCGAGTACCGGGCGGGCGGGCTGTGGCAGACGTTGTTCGGCCGCAGCTACCGCGACCTGTGGACCACGCCCACGCGCGTGCCCGTTCTGGACCTGTCCTCCTTTGCGGGCGGGCTTACGCCCACGGAGCGCGGCGGCGGAAACCAGACGGCTTCGCTGCGCTTTCGCGGCGCGGATGGAGAAGAGTATGCCTTCCGCTCGCTCAACAAGCGGCAGGCGAGCGCCAACACGCCCGGCCTGCGCGGCACCTTCGTGGGCAGCGTGCTGCAGGACCAGGTGAGTTCGCAGTCCCCCACGGGGCTGATCGCCGCGGGCGGGCTGATGGAGGCCACCGGCGCCCTGTACGCCCCGCCGCGCATCTTCGTGATGCCCGACGACGCGCGGCTGGGCGAGTTCCGCGCGGAGTTCGCCGGGATGGTGGGGACGGTGGAGGAGCGGCCCGACGCGCCCTTCGGCGGCTCGGCGGAGATCGAGGGCACGGAAGACTTTCTGGACGAGCTGGAGGACGATCCCGCCAACCAGCTGGCGGCGCGCGAGTTTCTGCGCATCCGCCTGCTGGACCTGGTGATGGGCGACTGGGACCGCCACGGCGACCAGTACCGCTGGGCGCGCTTCGACACGGCGGGAATGCACCTGTGGCGCCCCATCCCCCGTGACCGCGACTACGTGTTCGTGGACTACGACGGGCTGGCCATCGACGTGGCGCGGACGATGGCGCCCAAGGCGGTGCGCTTCGATCCCCGGCTGGCGCACGTGCGCGGGCTGGCGCTGCAGGGCATTGACCTGGACCGGCGGCTGCTGGGCGGGCTGGACCGCGCCGCGTGGGACTCCGCCGTGGCGTACGTGCAGGCGGGGCTCACGGATGCGCGCATCGCCGAAGCCGTGCGCCGCATTCCCGCGGAGCACTGCGCCCTGCGCTGCTCCTTCTTTCAATCGCGGCTCAAGGACCGGCGCGACCGGCTGCCGGACGCCGCCGCGCGCTTCTACGCCCTGCTGGCGCCGGAGGCGGAGGTGCACGCCACGGACGCGGCGGACCGCGTGCTGGTGGACCGCGCGGGCGACGCGGCGACGGTGCGCATCTTTGCCGGCGGGGACACCACGGGCACGCCGTACTTCCGCCGCCGCTTCGTGCGCGCGGAGACGCGGGAGGTGCGGGTGTGGATGCACGGCGGCGCCGACCACGCCGAGGTGCGCGGGCGCGGCGGTCCTCTGGTCCGCATCCTGGGCGGCGGCGGGGACGACCGGCTGGAGGACCGCGGCACGGGCGGGCGCACGGTGTTCTACGACGACCGCGGGGAGAACGCCTTCGTCCGCGGCGCGGAAACCGTGGTCGACACGCGTTCGTACACGCCGGACGCGGAGGCGCCGGCGGTGCACGCGCGGCTGGCGGAGCCGGGGGGCGGCGAGCCGCGCGACTGGGGTGGATCGAGCTCCTTCGCCGCGCCGTACGCGGACTTCCGGCCGTACATGGGGCTGGTTCTGGGCGTGGGGCCCACGTCGGAGCGCCATGGATTCCGCCGCCGTCCGTTCGCCACCAAGTCGTACGCGCGGGTGATGTGGGCACCGGAGCACACCCGGTTCGGGGTGGAGGCGTACGGGGCGCGCACGGTGACGGGCGGGGCGCGCATCCAGTCCCTCTTTCTGCGCGCGTCGGAGCTGGAAGCGACGCTGCACTACGGCTACGGCAACGACACGGAGGCCTCGGAGCGCGAGCGCGCCATCATCCGCGAGCGGCAGGTGCTGGTGGAGCCGGGCTTCACCGTTCCGCTTTCCCGCTCGTTCGCGCTGCACGCGTTCGGTGTGGCGCGCTACACGGACCCCGAGGTGCGATCCGGATCGCCCGCGGCGGCCGACGGGGTGACGGGGACGGAGCCGTACCTGGCGCTGGGCGCGCGCGGCGGCTTTACCTGGGACCGGCGCGATGACGCCGCCTATCCCCGGCGCGGCGCGATGGTGACGCTGGACGCCGCGGGATTCCCGGGGCTGGGGCACGACACTTTTCTGGGCGAGGGCGACGAGGGCGCCTTCTACCGCACGCGCGGGCTGGCGACGGCGTATCTTTCCGCCGGGCGCGGCCCCGTGCTGGCGCTGCGGGCGGGCGGCGAGGCGGCGGGCGGCGCGTATCCCCTGCAGTACGCGGCGCAGCTGGGCGGATCGCGCTCGGTGCGCGGGTACGAGGTGGCGCGCTACGCCGGCGACCGCTCCGCTTTCGGCTCGGCGGAGGTGCGGACGGTGCTCACCCGCGCCAACCTGGGCGTTCGGGGTGACCTGGGCGCGCTGGCGTTCGTCGATGCCGGCCGCGTGTGGTACGACGGGGAGAGCGAGGGCGACCTTCACACCGCCGTCGGCGGCGGCCTCTTCTTCCGATTCCAGACCCTTGCCGCCAGCGCCGTGTACGCCAAGGGCGAGCAGGGCCGACTGTACCTGCGCCTGGGGCTCCCGTTCTGAACACGATGTCCGTACCGCAACCGCTTTCCGGCCCCGTGACGCCGGCTCTCCGCTACGATTCCGGCATCCCCGAAACGCTGCGGCGCATTTCCGCGGAGCCCCCGCCCGAAGGTCTGGAGGCGGGGACGCCGCGGCTTTCCGCGTGGCGCGACGTGTACTGGGACACCGAGGCGGGCGACCTGGAAGGCCGGGGCGCCTGGGCCTGCGTGCGCCACCACGAGGACGGGACGCGCATCTTCGCCGTGCGCACCGGCCGCGCGCACGAGGGCGGGTCCGTCGTCGAGGCGCCGCTGGAGCCCGCGAGCGAGGTGGAGGACGAGGCCGCCCTCTTCATCGGCGCCACGGAGCCCGCCCTGCGGCTGCGCGCGCTGGTGGACCCCGCGCTCCTCGTCCCCCGCATTCAGGTGGAGACGCAGCGCCAGCACCGCGTGTTCCGCACGGACACGGGCGACGCGGCGGAGGTGGCCTGCGACGCCATGGTGGCGCGGGACGGCCGGCTGCGGGCGGAGCTTTCCGAGGTGGTGATCGCCCCGCTGGACGGAAACGTGGAGCGCGTGGCCGGGGCGCTGCGCCACGCCCACGGCCTGCCGCGGGTGGATGAGGACCGGCTGGAGCGCGCGCGGACGGCGCTGCGCGAGCGCGAGCTGGACGGGCTGGAGCGGGCCGTGCGCGCCGCGCGCCGCGTGGCCGTGCTGGCGATGGAAAACGGCCGCGTCGCCCTGCGGCGCGAAAAGGCGGCCCTGCGCGTTCCGTCCGGCGCGGGATCGGGGGAGGATGCCTGCCGCCAGGTGCTGCGCGAGTGCTTTGGCGATGACGGGGCGCGGGTGCGGCTGCTGGGCACGGGCCCCGGCGCGGGGGAGCGCGCCGCGGTGGAGGTGTGGCTGGCGGAGGGCGTGAACGACGCCCCGGAAGCCGCCGCCTGCGTGCTGGTGCACGTTCCGCTGGGGGAGATCCTGGCCTCCGTGGGGTCGCCGGCGCTGCGGGAGCACGACACGCTCGTGGCGCTGCACGTGGCCGCGCGCTCCGCGCTGCCGCTGGGCGAGCGCGGCGCGGCGATGGAGGCGGAAGAGGCCGAGGCGCGCCGCACGCTGACCGCGCCCCCGCCGCCGGAGGAGGGCGACGCCGCCAGCCTCCCGCCGGGCACGCTGCTGAACATGGAGCTGAGCCTGCTCGCCTTCAACCGCCGCGTCCTGGGGCTGGCGGAAGACGAGCGGGTGCCGCTGCTGGAACGGGTGCGCTTTCTGGCCATCTTCGGCGGCAACACCGACGAGTTCTTTCGCGTCCGCGTGGCGGGCTTCAAGCGGCAGGTGTCGCTGGGGAGCGAGAAGCGGACGATTGACGGCGTGCGCCCGCAGGACCAGCTGGACGCCATCGGGGTGCGCTCGCGCCGGCTGATGGAGCGCGCCTACGCCCTTCTGCACGAGACGCTGCTGCCGGAAATGGCGCGGCGGGGAATTCAGGTGGCGGCCTCGTCGCTGCTGGACCGCGAGGAGCGCTCGTGGGTGCGCGACCACTTCGAGCAGGAGGTGCGGCCGCTGCTGATGCCGCTCACCGCCGGCCCGGAGCACCCGTTTCCCCACGTGCGCAACCTGCGCCCGGCGCTGGCGGGCCTCATCCGCGACGCGTCCACGGGCGAGGAGCGGCTGGGGATCGTGGAGCTGCCGGACGGCTCGCCGCGCTTTGTGCGGGTCGCGCCGACGGGGCGGTACGTGCCGCTGGAAGAGGTGGTCGCCGCCCACTTCGGCACGCTGTATCCCGGGATGGAAACGGACATCCCCCACGCCTTTCGCGTCACGCGCAGCGCGGAACTGCACCTTGACGAGCGCCAGGCAGAGGACCTGTTGCACGCGGTGGAGGAGCAGGTGCGCAAGCGCCGCTTTCGCCCCGTCGTGCGGCTGGAGGTGCAGCGCGACATGCCGGCCAGGGTGCGCGCCCAGCTCCTGCGCGAGCTGCAGTACGAGGCGGCCGGCCGCGTCACCGCGCTGGGCGAGCAGGACGTGTACGAGGTGGCGGGTATCATCGACCTCCGCGCCATCCGCGAGCTGGCGACGGAGGAGGGCGAGGGGCTCAACTATCCCCCGCCGCCGCCCGCGCGTACGCCGCTGGACCCGTCGCGCTCCGTGTTCGACCTGCTGCGCGAGCGGGAAGTGCTCGTCTCGTTTCCCGAGGACTCGTTCGAGGGGACGGTGGAGCGGCTGGTGGTGGAGGCGGCGGAAGACCCGGACGTGCTGGCCATCAAGCTGGCGCTGTACCGCACCAACTCCAAGTCGCGCATCGTGGAGGCGCTGACGCGGGCGGCCGCGGCGGGCAAGCAGGTCGTGGCCCTGGTGGAGCTGACGGCGCGCTTCGACGAACTGAGCAACGTGCAGTGGGCGCGCTACCTTCGCAGCTACGGCATCCACGTGATCTACGGCGTGCCGGGGCTGAAGGTGCACGCCAAGATCGCGCTGGTCGTGCGGCGGGAGGGCGCGGGGCTCAACCGGTACGTGTACATCGGCACGGGGAACCTGAACGCGAGCACGGCGGCGTTCTACACGGACCTGGGGCTCATGTCCGCCAGCCCGGCGCTTGCCGCGGAACTGAACGACGTGTTCAACGTGCTGACCTCCGCCGCGCCGGAAGCGGAGTTCCAGCACCTGCTGGTGGCGCCGTTCACCATGCGCCGCCGCTTCGTGGAGATGATTGACCGCGAGGCGGACCACGCGCGCGCGGGGCGGGGCGGATGGATCCAGGCCAAGTTCAACGGCCTGGCGGACCGCGACCTGATCTCGGCGCTGTACCGCGCGTCGGCGGCGGGGGTGCGCATCGACCTGCTGGTGCGCGGGCTGTGCGCGCTGCGGCCGGGCGTCGCCGGGCTGTCGGAAAACATCCGCGTGTTCAGCGTGCTGGGGCGCTACCTGGAGCACGCGCGCATCTTCCGCTTCGAGAACGGCGGCGACCCGGCGTACTACATCGGCTCGGGGGATTGGCGGACGCGCAACCTGAGCCGCCGCATCGAGGTCGCCGTCCCCATCCGCGATCCGGATCACCACGCGCGGCTGGACCACATTCTGGAGGAGGGGCTGGACCGGCCGGAGCTGTGGGAGCTGGGCGCGGACGGCACCTACTACCAGCGGCCGGAAGTGGCCCCGCGCGACGTGCAGCCCGCGCCCGCGCCGGACGGCGCCCCGCCGCGGAACGACGCGCCGGCGCCGAAGCCCGTTTCCTACGACCTGTCGGAGGATGCGCGGGCGGAGCGCGACTGGCCGCGTGTGGAGCGGGCGGGCGAATGAGGCGGATGGGGATGGTGCCCGCCACCGCGCTGCTCCTGGCCGCGGGGTGCGGAGAGGCGGGCGCCGGCGGGAAATCGGCGGGGGACAAGCCGGTACAGTGGTGCGAGATCGCGGAGTCCGGCGTGACCCTTCCCTCGCAGGTGCGGGAGACGAGCGGCGCCGCGCTGGACCCGCGCGGCGGCGGCGTGTTCTGGAGCCACGGCGACAGCGGATCGCCGCCGGAGCTGTTCGCATTGGGCCCCAACGGCGAGCCGCAGGCCACGCTCACCCTGACCGGCGCCAGGAACCAGGACTGGGAAGACGTTTCGCTGGGCGCGTGCGACGGCGGGCAGTGCCTGTACGTGGCCGACATCGGCGACAACGGCAAGGACAAGAAGGACCCGGTGGCGCTGTACCGCGTTCCCCTTCCCGCCGCGGCGGGGGAGCACAAGGCGCGCGCGGACCGCTTTCAGGCGCGGTATCCCGGCGGGCCGCGGGACACGGAGGCCATGTTCACGCTGCCGGACGGGTCCATCTACCTGATCAACAAGGGGCAGAGCGAGCCCATCGAGCTGTACCGCTGGCCCACGCCGCTGCAGCCGGGCCCCGTGGATCTGGTGCGCGTCCGCGAGCTGGCGCCCAGGGCCGGGCAGCTGGGCGACCGGGTGACGGGCGCGGGGGCCAGTCCGGACGGAACGTGGGTGGCGGTGCGGACGTATTCCACGCTGGCGCTCTACCGCACGGCGGAGCTGCTGGGGAGCGGCGGGCCGGCGTACACGCTGGACCTGGCGCCGCTGGACGAGGCCCAGGGGGAGGCCGTGGCGATGGGGCCGGGCGGGGTGATCCTGCTCACGAGCGAGGGTGCGCAGCATCACGTTCCCGCCCGCGCCACCTGGCTGCGGTGCTCGCTGCCGGCTTCGTAACGGCAACACCAACAGCCTGGACGCGGGGGGACGCGGGGGTGGCGGGGGTACGCGGGGAACAACGAACCGGGCGCGACGAAGGGTAATCCTTTCGTCGCGCCCGGTTTTCGTCACCGCATATCGGCCGTCCAGACAATCAGCAGCGGGCGGCTGGCTCTGGTTTGTTGCGGATGGCTTGGCTTCTCGCCGGGCCGGGAGGCCCCTCCCCCCCGGCCCCTTCCCGCTCCCCTCCCGGCCGAAGCAGAGCGCGGAGAGGGGGGAACTCACACTGGGTACGACGATTCGCGCAGGTGAAGCCTGCAGGCGCAGCCCTTTCGTACTCTCGTACTCTCGTCTTTCGCACCCCGCACTAACGCACCCCGCACTCACGCACTATCCCCTACAGCGGTTCCGCCTCGCGCACGCGCTTCTGCGGGACGAGGGGGACGCCGAGAAGGAAGTGCAGTTCCCGGCGCAGGCGGCGGGCCCAGGCGCGCTCGTTGTGCGCGCCGCCCATCTCCACGATGAACATCAGGTCGTGGCCGGTCTTGTAGCCCTTCTGCGTCAGGATCTCCTTCATCCGCCGCACGTCGTGCAGTTCCTCACTCCCCTCGCTCGTGCCCACGTCCAGGTAGATGCGCCCGGGCGAAAACGGCCGCTCGCGCACGAACGGGTAGATGGAGGCGCCCGCGAACCACAGCGCGGGACTCATCACCCCCGTGAACCCGAAGACCTCGGGGTGCTTGAAGAACGCGTACAGGCTGATCAGCCCGCCCATGGACGAGCCCGCGATCCCCGTTCCCTCGCGGTCGGTGCGCGTGCGGAAGTCGCGGTCAATCAGCGGCTTGACCGTCTGCACGATCCAGTCGACGTACTTGTTGCCCTTGCCGCCCTGCTTGTGCCGGCGGTCCGTCCAGGGGCTGTACTCGTTCAGCCGCTCCGGGCCGATGTTGGGCAGCCCCACCACGATGGCCTCCAGCCCCTCGTCGGCGGCGGACTCCAGCGTCTGGTCCACCTCCCACTCGTCGCCAAAGCTCGTGGCGCGGTCGAACAGGTTCTGCCCGTCGTGCATGTACAGCACGGGGTAGCGGCGGGCCGTGCGGCCGTACGAGGGCGGCAGGTACACGAGCACGTCGCGCTCGTTTTCCAGCTGCGGGCTGTACAGGCCGCGCAGCACCTTGATGCTGCCCACCACGGTGTGATGGCGCCCGTCATCCTCCCCAAGGTAGTCCTGCCACTCGTCCCCGCCGCGCTGCCGCTCCGCCGGGGCCTGCTCCGTCTCCGCCGTCTGCTCGTCCGTCATCAATCCGCGTAAGTGCCTGGAGTCCGATCTTCGCCGCCGCTGCCGCCGCTCGTCTATCAACAAGCGTTCCGCCCGCGTTCCGTCATCAACTTACCCACTCGCGCCGATCCCCACCACGTACCCGGCCAGTGAACGGAAATGCATCACACAGAGTTAACAGAGTCAACAGAGTAACAGAGCGAAAAGAGCCAGGATCGACGGCGGGATCGGTTTCTTGACTGTTAACTCTGTTGACTCTGTGTGATACCCATGTTGATGTGCCATGTGAGACGGGACGCTCTCCCTGGATTCCATCCGCCTGCCCGCCGCGCACGTGCCGGATCGGGTGCGCCGCGGGGTGCCTGAATTGTGACCTTCCGGTACTTGCGCCGGGAGAACCGGCCGGGTATTCTCTTGAGAATCGTTCTCAATCTCAAGCGAACTCTGTCCGGCCGCTCTCGGCTTCCTGTGGTTCTCATGCGATCTCTGGTTGTTCTCGGCCTTGGCTGCGCGGTCTGCGCCGCCCCCGCCGCGCTCCACGCCCGGCCCCTGACGCCGCGCGACACCACGCCCGCCCTCACGCGCATGGCGGCCGACACCACGGCCCGCATCCGCTTTCAGATTCCCGCGCAGCCGCTGGCCGCCGCGCTTCGCGACTTCGCGCGGCAGAGCGACCTGCGGCTTCAGGTGGATGCGCAGGCCGCGTCGTCCGCCCGCAGCACCGCCGTGAGCGGCACGTACACGGCGCCCGACGCGTTGCGCATGCTGCTGGCGGGAACCGGCATGACGGCGCGCATCGTCGGCGGCGAAACGGCGTTCATCACCCGTGACGGCGGCGACCGCACCTACGCCATGACGCCGGTGACGGTGGTGAGCGAGCGCAGCCGCGGCTACGGCGCGCCCCGCACCACGACGGCCACGAAGACCGATACGCCGCTGCGCGATGCGCCGCAGTCGGTGAGCGTGGTGACGCGCCAGGTGATCGCCGACCAGGCCATGCAGGGGATGTCGGACGTGGTGCGCTACGTCCCGGGCATCTCCATGGGCCAGGGCGAAGGCCACCGCGACGCGCCCACCATCCGCGGCCAGTCGTCCACGGCGGACTTCTTCGTGGACGGCGTGCGCGACGACGTGCAGTACCTGCGCGACCTGTACAACACGGAGCGGGTGGAGGCGCTCAAGGGGAGCAACGCCATGATCTTCGGGCGGGGCGGCGGCGGCGGGGTCATCAACCGCGTCACCAAGGAGGCGCAGTGGGCGCCCACCCGCGCGGTCACGCTGGAAGGCGGCTCGTTCAACCACCGCCGCGGCATGCTGGACGTGGGGCAGGGCGTGGGCGGCAACGTGGCGCTGCGCTTCAACGGGATGTACGAGAACTCCGAGGGCTTCCGCGACCAGTCGGAGCTGCGCCGCTACGGCGTGAATCCCACCGCGGCGCTGGCGCTGGGCGCGAGCACCACGCTGCGCGCCGGCTACGAGTACTTTCACGACGACCGCCGGGTGGACCGCGGCATCCCCTCGTTCCAGGGGCGTCCGTCGCGCACCGACATCACCACCTACTTCGGCAACCCGGGGCTTAGCGACTCCGAGGTGGACGTGAACAGCGCGTCCGCCACGCTGGAGCACCAGGCGGGCGTGCTCACCATCCGCAACCGCGCGCGGTGGGCCAGCTACGACAAGTTCTACCAGAACAGCTTTCCCGGCGCGGTGACGGCCGACGGGTCGCAGGTGGCGCTTTCGGCGTACAACAGCAGCAGCGACCGCGAAAACCTGTTCAACCAGACGGACCTGCTGTTCAGCGTGAACACGGCGGGGATCCGCCACGGCTTCCTGGCCGGCGCGGAGTTCGGGCGGCAGGACACCGACAACTTCCGCAACACGGGCTACTACAACAACACGGCGGCCTCGTTTCCCGTGCCCATCGGCTCGCCAACGGTGAACACGCCCATCACGTTCCGCCAGAGTGCCACGGACGCGGACAACCGTTCGCGCGCCACGGTGGCGGCGGTGTACCTGCAGGACCAGATCACCGTGGTGCCCATGCTGCAGCTGCTGGGCGGCGTGCGGTTTGACCGGTTCGACATCGACTTTCACAACAACCGCAACGACGAGGATCTGAGCCGCCGCGACAACCTGGTGTCGCCGCGCGCGGGCGTGATCTTCAAGCCGATGGAAACCGCGTCCATCTACGGAAGCTGGAGCGTGAGCTACCTGCCCAGCAGCGGCGACCAGTTCGGCTCGCTGACGGCGACCACCAAGACGCTGGAGCCGGAAGAGTTCACCAACCGCGAGGTGGGCTTCAAGTGGGACGCGCGCAGCAACCTGTCGCTGACCGCCGCGCTGTACCGGCTGGACCGCACCAACACCACCGCGCCGGACCCGGCGGACCCGTCGCGCATCGTGCAGACGGGCGCGCAGCGGACGCACGGGTGGGAGCTGGGCGCCACGGGCAACATCACGGACAACTGGCAGATCGTGGGCGGGTTTGCGCGGCAGTCGGCCAGGATCGTGAGCACGACGTCGGCGGCAAAGGCCGGGCAGCGCACGCCGCTGGTGCCGGAGCGCTCGTGGTCGCTGTGGAACCGCGTGCAGGTGGTGCCGGCGCTGGGCTTCGGTGTGGGCGTGGTGCACCAGAGCGACGTGTTTGCCGCCATCGACAACACCGTCACGCTCCCCGCGTTCACCCGCGCGGACGCGGCCGTGTACCTGCGCGTGACCCGCGGGCTGAGTGTGCAGGCGAACGTGGAGAACGTGCTGGATGAGCGGTACTACCCCACGTCGCAGGGCAACAACAACATCATGCCGGGTGCCTCGCGCACCCTGCGCCTGAGCCTGACCACGCGCCGGTAACCGCGCGCGGCGGGTTGGGTGGATGATGACAGGCGGCGCGGCTCCGGGTTCGGGGCCGCGCCGCTTCGTATTCGTCTGACCAGCGATGGAGGGTGCGTCTGGCGAGGTTCGGGGTAGCGCCGGGCACCCCTCTCCCCCCAGCCCCCTCTCCCGCAAGCGGGAGAGGGGGCGCCGTTCGGCGCCGCCGGACGATTCTGCGCGCGCCCGCGGCGCCCGTGCAGTGGGTTCCAGTTTTCGCCTCCTGGGTCACGTCCCCCATCCCCACGCGGACGCCCCACGTCCACGCCCGATCACGTTGCCTCACGCCAAAAGGCGTCATCCTGAGTAGGCGCCGGCCGAAGCCCCGGCGGCGCAGATGCTTGGCGCCGACGAAGGATCTACTTTCCCCCGTTCCAACTATCCCGCGCGCACCGGCACCATCCCCACGTGCGGTTGAAGCCCCGAACGGCGCCTGGGGGCGGCCTGTCGGGGCATTGCGTCTTTGGAGCGGCGGATTCATCCGCTCCAGATACTCGCCGCGCGACCAACTCGGCTTCCCGCACCGAACCTGCCGCACGCCCCAACCCTCCCCCAGCCTTTTTGGGGGGAGGGTGGGCCGGTGGTGCCGGCCCGGGTGGGGGCCGCCGTGGGGCCTGGGACGCGCTCAGTTCGTCGGCTGCACCTGCTCGGCCCAGCTCTGCGCGCCGCTCTGCCCGTTCAGAAAGGGCAGCACGGTGGTGGCCAGCACGGGGGCGCTGAAGATCTCGTAGTGCGTCAGGTCGGGGAGGATGGCCAGGCGGTTGCGCGACATGGTCTCGCGGCCCCATCCCGCGTCCTTCAATCCACCACCCAGCATCTGGTAGAAGCGGATCACGTGCTCCGGGCGGAACATGTCGCCGTCACCGTAGACGAGCATCACCGGCATGGTGAGCTTCGGCACGTCCGCCGACCAGTCGAACGGCGCGCGAATGTAGTCGCCCATGCGGTCCAGCAGCAGCGGGAACTCAGCCGGGTCCGGCGCGACGGCCCGGTACGACTGGTACATGGGCGTATCCTTCATCTGCTCGGCCATGGCGCCGCTGACCATGGCCTGCTGCGGAAGCATCTCGGGATAGAAGCCGTCCTGCGCGTAGCTGCCGGACACCAGCACCAGCCGCCGCACCATCTCCGGATGCCGCGCACCGAACTGGAACGCCACGCCCGCGCCCATCGAGTAGCCCATCACGTCCACCTGCGCGAAGCCGAGTTCGCGCACGATGGTGGCCATGTCGTCGCCCTGATCCACAAGGTTGATGGGACGGCTGCCCAGCCGGGTGCGGCCGTGCCCGTGCAGGTCCACGCCAATCACCTGCCGCCCCCGCGCCAGCATCCGCAGCACCGGCCCGAACATCTCGATCTGCCCCAGCCCGCCGTGAAGCAGTAGCACCGGCTCGCCCTGGCCGTAGACCTGGTAGTAGTAGCTGACGCCGTTGGCCTGGATGTGGCCGCTGCGGGCCGGGGCGGGTGCGGTGGTGGTCTGGGCGCTCATTGTGCTCTGCTGCGCCTGTGCGTGGAGTACGGCGGGCGCGCCCGTCGTGGCCGCCGCGCTGGTGACGAGGGCGGCCAGCACGGCCCGCGTGATCCGGCGGGCGGCGGCCGGAGCGCGCCGGGTCCGCATGCCGGCTTCGCTGGTCTGGTGGATAGTGCGCATGGGTTCGTCCTCCGGTGTGTGTCGTCCGGCGCGGGTCCCTCGCGGCCCGCGCATCGTCCTCCCTACACACCCGTCGAACGATCCCCGCTCTTTTCGACAAACGCATCTTCCTTTTCCCGCCACAGACATGTTGCCCATCGCGTCTGCCGCTGCTACTGTTCGCTCCTAATCGGCCGGGCATGGTCAAATCTCGTTGTGGCATTTGGCGCTCACATACGAGCAATGAGCTCTGCCGCGTTACTCTTCAACGACGAGATAACGTGTCTACGAAGGAAGCCACAGCACGTATCAAAATCAACAAACTCCTTGAAGCAGCTGGTTGGCGATTCTTCCCCGAAGATGGTAGGCCAGCGAGCATTTTCTTGGAACCAGTCATTGCACTCCGAGGGGATGACTCAGAAAGTTTAGGCGATGGCTTCCAGAATACGAGAAGGGGATTCGTCGACTTTCTGCTTGTTGACTCGAAGGGCCTCCCCTTGGCCATCGTCGAAGCGAAAGCAGAGGACAAGAATCCGCTGGTGGGGAAGGAGCAGGCCCGGAAGTATGCTCGATCACAGAACTGCAGGTTTGTGATTCTTTCGAACGGGAACCTGCACTATCTGTGGGACTTGGAACGAGGGAATCCGTACGTGATCACGAGTTTTCCCACTGAGGAGTCGCTAAAGAGCTTCCAGCGAGGCCTGTCCCCGAACCCGCGACGCTTGGCTGACGAACTAGTAGGTGCGGACTACATCGTTCTCACGCAACGGCCGACATACGAGGCCGAGGCAGGCTGGAGAAGCCAGGCCGAGCGCGCGAGCTATATAAGAGCCAATAGCCTGCGGTTTCTGCGGCCATATCAGCTTCGAGCCATCCACCGGTTGCAGGACGCAATTCGAGACAACAAGGACCGCTTCCTATTCGAGATGGCGACTGGCACAGGGAAGACACTTACTGCCGCAGCCGTCATTAAGCTGTTCCTTCGCACTGGAAATGCGAAGCGGGTACTCTTCTTGGTAGATCGTCTCGAACTCGAGGACCAAGCGAAGAAGGCTTTTACGTCGCTGTTGAGTGCCGATTTTAACACCGTGATCTACAAAGAGAATCGGGATGACTGGAGAAGCGCTGAGATCGTCGTCACGACGGTTCAATCACTTCTGTTCAACAACAAGTACCAACGCCTATTTTCGCCGACAGACTTTGATTTAGTCGTTTCCGACGAGGCTCATCGCTCGATAGGCGGAAATGCGCGAAGCGTTTTCGATTTTTTTGTCGGTTACAAGCTCGGCTTGACCGCTACGCCGCGCGATTACTTGCGTCGATTCGACCAGCGGAACGCGAGTGACCCCCGGGAGGTAGAGCGTCGCCTCTTGCTGGACACCTATCGTACCTTCGGGTGCGAAAGCGGCCAACCTACATTTCGATACTCGCTTTTGGATGGTGTACGGGAAGGTTATTTAATCACTCCCACCGTGGTCGACGCGCGTACCGAGGTTACTACCGAGCTTCTCTCCGCAGAGGGGTTTGTAGTTTCGTTCACGGATGATACCGGAGAGGATCAACACGAAACTTTCAAGCAGCGCGAATTCGAGAAGCGATTCTTTTCGGATTCCACGAACCATCTGCTTTGTAAAACCTTTTTGGAGAATGCCCTCCGCGATCCAATCAGCGGTGAGCTCGGTAAGTCGATTGTCTTTGCGGTCAGCCAGAACCACGCAGCCAAGCTCTCGCAGATTCTGAATGAGATGGCATCCCTGCTGTACCCCGGAAAATATCAGTCAGACTTCGCTGTCCAGGTGACCTCGTCAGTGTCAGATGCCCAGCAGTTCACGATCAACTTCGCGAATAACAGACTGTGCGGCTCGGGTAACTTTCTTCCGGCATATAAAACGAGCAAGGCAAGAGTATGTGTGACAGTGGGTATGATGACCACCGGTTATGATTGTCCTGACGTTCTAAATATTGGGCTGTTTAGGCCCATCTTTTCACCCACTGACTTCATCCAAATAAAAGGGCGTGGCACCCGTACACACAGCTTTACGGAGCAACTCCTCGATCGCTCAACCCTGGGTGAACTTTCCCATCCAGAAAAAACCAGTTACAAGCTTTTCGACTTCTTTGCAAATTGTGAGTATTTCGAAGCAGAGTTCAACTATGATGAAGTCTTGAAGCTTCCTCGGCGAAAAGATCTGGTAGATCTATATACGGGGGGTGGAGAGCCTACGGTGATCGATGGAGCGTATGAGCACCTCGGCACAGATATTCTCTCGACGGTTAGGGAAGAGACCATCGGTGGCGCCGGCATGAAGATCGACCGCATGTTCTTCGAGCGTTTCGGTGAGACTGTTCGCGAAAACTCCGAAATCGTAGCCGCAGTGGAGGCCGGGCAGTGGGATCGCGTCATACACTACGTGAACCAGGATGTATTCGACAAGCCAGACGAGTACTACACGTTGGCGAAGCTGCGCAAGGCTGCCGCCGTAGATCGCCGGGTTAGTCTACGGGAGATTCTGGAGAAGGTGTTTGGCTTGATTCCTCAATTCAAATCCAAGGATGAGTTACTCGAAGAGGAGTTTGTAAAGTTTGTGGCTGACCACACGCCGGACGAAGCGGAAGCCATATCTGCCATCAGGCACTACTTCAAAGCGTATCTAACCAGCGCCACCGTGCGCGAAATCGTCGATCAGCGTAGGTTGACCGCTCTTGCGACGAATCCGGTGCTCTCGACGCGCGACTTCAAAGCCGTGCCGCCGAGGTACCGGACGCTCGTGCCGGAGTACATCAAGGATTACGTGTCCTTGAACCAGTTCGCTGCATAAAGGAAGCCGGATGCTGGATCTCGAAACGAAGCGCCGCATCGACACTGCCCGTGACATTCTGGTCGGTAAGGTCCCAGATCCCAAGAGCCAGGTCGAGCAGATTACGATTGCTCTGATTTACAAGTTCATGGACGACATGGACGCCGAGGCGGAAGAACTGGGAGGGCAGCGCAGTTTCTTCGCCGAGGGCTTCTCCCGATACGGGTGGGCAAAGCTGATGCGCTCAGGCTTGGGTGGTCACGAGGTGCTGAACCTCTATGCCGAGGCGATCGGAAAAATGCCAGAGAATCCGGGCATCCCGCTACTCTTCCGTGACATCTTCAAGAATGCCTTCCTGCCGTACCGGGATCCGGAGACGCTGCGTGCATTCCTCAAGGTCATAGATGGATTCGAGTATGACCATTCGGAGCGCCTTGGTGATGCCTTTGAATATCTCTTGTCGATCTTGGGCAGCCAAGGAGACGCGGGACAATTTCGGACCCCCCGCCACATCATCGACTTCGTCGTATCGATCGTTGACCCGAAGAAGCACGAAACCGTGCTCGACCCGGCATGCGGTACAGCCGGATTTCTGATCTCAGCGTACAAGCATATCCTGCAAGCTAATAGCACTCAATCCGCAGTCCAGACCTCCAAAGCCGGCCACGATGCTACGGCGTCGCTTCACTCCTCCCGGATCCCGCCGGCGCGGGGCGATCTGCTGACCCCAGACGAACGCGGGCGTTTGGCGGCCAGCTTCAAGGGTTACGACATCTCGCCCGATATGGTGCGCTTATCGCTTGTGAACCTTTACCTGCACGGCTTCACTGACCCACACATCTATGAGTACGACACGCTGACTAGTGAAGACCGCTGGAACGAGCACGCGGACGTGATTTTTGCTAATCCTCCCTTCATGTCACCGAAGGGAGGAATCAAACCGCATACCCGATTCTCAATTCGGTCCAAACGGTCTGAAGTGCTCTTTCTTGACTACATAATCGAGCACCTCTCGCCGACAGGTAAGGCAGGGGTCATTGTGCCGGAAGGCATCCACTTCGTAGCTCAATCGGGCCATGAGACGCTCAGGCGTACTCTGATCGAAAAGGGTTTTCTCCTCGCCGACATCACGCTTCCCCATGGTGTGTTCAAGCCGTATGCAAGCGTAAAGACCCACATCCTAGTGATTGATCGAGCTATTGCACGGCGAAGCAATTCTGTTCTTTTCGTAGAAATCGAGAACGACGGATACTCGCAGTCGGATACTCGAGAACCGCTACCGCTCCAATCTCAGTTACCCGTGGCGAAAGATGTGGTCCTCTCGTTTAAGGAAGCAGTTAGAACCGGCTCGACATGGGAGTGCGCGGATACAAGTATTCGGTCGTACGTAGTCCCGAAACCGCAACTTCTAGGCACGAGTACCGCTCACCTGCTTGGCCGGTGGCATGACCTCCCCAACAGAGTCATTCATCGGAGCGATGTTCCACTGTTCACAATCGGGGAGCTTTGCCGCATCGAGGATGGGCGGTCACCAAACATGGCAACCACCCCAGGTGAGTTCGTGCTTGTTGTTCCCGCGGAAGAGCGTAAGTCATCTCAACACTGGGATTTTGAGGGTAAGGCGGTATGTGTTCCGCTGGTGTCATCGGCTGGCCACGGCAAGGCTGATATTAAGCGGCTTCACTATCAAGAAGGAAGGTTTGCATTAGCAACGACCATGTGTGCGTTGTTCCCGAAGGACGAGACTGTTCTTCGTCCTCGCTTCCTTTACGTCTTTCTTAGCGCGATGTGCACGGACCTTCTGGTACCGCTCATGTGCGGAGCGACAAATGTGACGATGGACAGCCGGCAACTTTCTGAAGTCCTAATCCCCGTTCCCGAAGCTTCGGTTCAAGATGAGGTAGTAGAATCATATCTGGTAGAAACTGAGGTCGCGGCGATTGACCGGGTCGCAAATGCACTGAGGCAATCGTCATCCCGTAAAGAAGTGATCCAGTTCGCAGAACGTCTCCTACAAGATACGATGAAACTGCGTCGCGATGCGCAGAACAGAGCTAACGTTTCGGCTTTTCTCCCCAGCTAAGTTTGCGGAGGGGTTAGTTGTTGGCGAGTGCTGAGATCTTGTCCTGCACTCGGGAAGTTGCCGGTAGGCGGCTGACGGCTCGGCGCTACAGTGAGTGGTGATGTGCGTACTTGCTCCGATGTATAATCCTACTTTGTGCGTCGGCTTCCCACCTATCCTGTCGTAGTCGGCCTGTTCTTTGAGAGATTACACTACCTCATTTCAGGCCGTAGACGCGCGCGGGGCGGGGTGTCTACAATAGGCGCCGATTGTCGCGCCCGTGTTGGGCCGCGACGTGCACCCGCGCCGCGCCTACCATGTCCCGCGTGCGACACCGCAGCCGGGCCGAGTTGCCGCCCTCCCCCATCGAGTTCGCCTACCCACTCGCCATTCCCGACACAACGGTGCTCGGCGCGGCGATCCTGGACGAAACGCCCGACCATTTCGCGCTCCACGTCTTTCAGGCCCTGCGGCTCACGTTTGCGTGGGCAGCCGGGCCCGATGTGTCCGGCGCGGAGTTCGACCACGCGAATCTGGCGGAGTGGGAGTCCGACGTGCTGCAGACGACCGGCGTGGACGAGGCGCTGTGGGCGCCGGTTTCCGTCATCGCGAGCGAACTTGCGCGCCCGGCGGAGCTGGAGCCCGAGCGCCTTTCGCACGCGTGCCTGGCCGTGGTGGACTGGGCGGTGGGGGAGCAGGCGTTCGGCACCGCGGTGCTCTTTGCCGAGGCTGCAGCCGTGGTGTGGCCAAACAACGCACGGCTCGCCTGGATCTGCGGAAAGATCTATCGCGAGCGGCAGAATCTGAGTCTCGCCGGGATGTGGTTCCGGCGCGCCAAGCGCGTCGCCGTCTGGACGGGTGACGCGGAGCTTCAGGCCACGGCGCTGAACAGCCTCGGGAACCTGAAGGTGCATCTTGGCGATCTTGTTGCCGGACGCCAACTGCTGCTGTCAGCTGCCCGTGTGGCGAAACGAGAACGGCTTCACGAGCGGCAGGCCAAGGTTCTACATGACCTGCTCGCCGTCTGTATCTACGACGGGAGCTACGATGAAGGAGAGAGATACGCCGCGAAAGCTTTTTCGGCGTATGGACCACACCACCCGAACGTGATCAATCTGGCGTTCGATGTCGCCCTGCTCTGGAATCAGCAGGGACGATTCTCCCGAGCGCTACCGGTGTTCAAAGCTCTCCGAGACCGATTCCTGGATGATGACCGGCATCTCCGACTTCTTGTGAGCACGGCGAGAGCGGCGGGGGCTTCAGGAGATCCGGCAGCTTTTCACGAGGTTTGGACGCAAGCGTGGGCCATGATGGATCGCGGAGCAGTTCAGCATCTACGCGCAGCAGCGCCACTCGAACTCGCCTTGGGTGCGCTCAGCTTGGGTTTGTGGCAGCATGCGGAACTGGCTCTGAAGGTATCCAGTGATGCTGCCCGGGAGCTACGAGAGGGAGAGACTCTGGCCCGAGCTGAAGCTTTACTCGAACGGCTGGCCCGGCGTCAGTCCGCCGACCGCACAGCCACCGATGGATTCACACACCCGCTCAAGACAGGGGACTTAGCCTTGGCTCTCGTGAGGTCGCTCGATGCACAGCCCACCGCTGGTGCTCGGAACACGGGAGGGTGATCGGTCTGTCAGGTTCCGGAGCCAATCACAATCCCGGTGGATGGCGTATCCGTGGTGGAGTTCGGCGGCTGGGTACTAGGTGTGGTGTCCTTCTGGATGGCTGTCGCACGCCCTGACTTTACAGTGGAGTGGGGCTCCGAAGGGCTTTCTACGCAGCCGGTAATCAGGAGAGCGGAAAGCACGATCAAGAGCGGGAAACGGCGCATCGAATCCTCCATGGCGAACGGAGACAATCAAGGACGCCATCAAGATGCACTCTGGAAACGTCCACTTGCAACACACGTTCAGCCTGAAATGAAGTCTCCGCTCGTACCTCCGCCGGGGCGGGTGACGCATCCCGGGCGCACGCTGCTGGTGCTGGCGCCGGAGTTCGCGGAGGCACCCGCGGCCGTGGGCGGATACACGGTGCAGGCGCACGCGAACTGGCCGGCGCTGGCGGATAGCGTGCGGACCGCGGCTCCGTCCAGCGTGGTCCTGGTGCGTGCGCCGGCGAGCGAGGTGAGCGGGCTGATCCGCGCGACGCCCTCGGTTCCGGTGGTCGCGGCGGTGTCGTTTCGTGATGCGGGCGCGGCGCAGGTCCGCACGCTCCTCTCGGCCGGCGTGGCGGAGGTCGTGAACGTGGATGTGCTGCCGTCGATGGCGGGAATGGTTCCCACGCTGCGCCGTGCGCACGCGCGGCCGCTCACGCGGCGAATGGAGACGGGGCTGCCGGTGTGGGTGCCGGAAGAGGGACGGACGCTTTTGCGCGCGGCGGCGGAAACCGTGGTGGATCTGGGCGGGCGCGCGATGTTCGCGGGGATGTTCGGCGTGTACGAGCGCACCGTGGCGGAAAAGTGCGCCGAGCTGCACCTGCCACCGCCGCGGCGTCTGCTGGGGTGGGCGCGCGTGCTGCTGGCGCTGTCACTGCTGGAGGAAGCGGAGCGCACGGTGATGAACGTGGCGCTCGTCTGCGGCTATCGCGACAACAGTTCGCTCAAGCGCGCGGTGGAGAACTTCAGCGGGGGCGCCGCCCTGGCGTCCATCCGCGACCAGAGCTTCGCGTCCGCGTTCGACGGGTTCCTCACCGAACTGCGCGAGCTTCGCTACGGCACGCGCCGCATCCCCCGCGCCGCACCGGTCTGAGCCTTCCCGCACCGACCCGCTGGCCGGTGCGCCTGCCACCGGCTGCCCGCGCGCCGCGGCTCTGTCCCGTCAGCGAACGTCGGCGGATCGGCTCAAGCCAAGTGAAGTACCACGTCGTACTTTCGTACTTTCGTACTTTCGTACTTTCGTACTTTCGTACTTTCGTACTTTCGTACTTTCGTACTTTCGTACTTTCGTACTTTCGTACTTTCGTACTTC
>NZ_JACHIA010000012.1:0-41350 GCF_014202995.1 Longimicrobium terrae | reverse complement strand
CTTCCCTACTCCACATCCACCCGCTCCACGCCCTCGAACTCCGTAATCCAGTCCGCGCCAAAGACGCGCGACGGCGTCTGGAATCCGGAAGGCGCGTGGCCGGCCAGCACGCGGCGCACGGCTTCCACGGCGGTGCGGGCGGTGAGCGTGTAGCCCTCCGGCGCGCGCATGCGGCTCACGGCACGATGGCCGGCATTGTCCTCCGCCTCGCCCCAGAGCAGGGTGAGGCCGCGGGCCCGCTGCTCCGGCGTGGGCCCCGCCGGACCGCGGCGGATTCTGCGCTTCATCAACCCCTGCACCGGCGCGGAACCCGTCAGCCATCCCAGGCGCCGCGTGGCGCGCAGCAGCCGGGCCTGCCGTGAGGGCATCCGGGTGTACACCTGGATGTCGGGGATGCCGGTGCTGTGGAACGCGGTCGATACGTCGCCCCACGGAATCGTCGTGACGGCCACCGGCCCGCGCCCGAAATCCACCTCGCGCGTGGCCCATGCGGCCGGCACGCGGGTGATGCGGCCGTCCCGGCGCACCGCTCCGCCCTGATCGATGGATTCGGCCATCGTGTTCAGCGTCCCGCGCGAGGGCCCGCCGACGGTCTGAAACGCCAGCGACAGCCGCGTGGCCCCAGGCAGCCGCCGCTTGAGATGCGCGGCCAGGCAGTCGGACGGCACCACGTCGAACCCCGCGCCCGGCAGCAGCATGACGCCCGCCGCGCGCGCCTGCTCGTCGCGGCGGGCGGCGGCCTCAAAGACCGCGATCTCGCCGGTGATGTCCAGGTAGTGCGACGACGTGCGCAGGCACGCCTCCACCATGGGCCGCGACGTGCGCGAGAACGGCCCCGCCGCGTGCAGCACCACCCGCGTATCGCGCAGGGCGGCGTCCAGCGCATCGTTGTCATCCAGCGCGAACGTGCGATACGGAACGCCCAGTTCCGCGGACTGCGCCGCCAGCGCCGGGCCGTCGCGCCCGGCCAGCAGCGGCGTCAGGCCCGCCTCGCGCGCCCGTTCCGCGATCAGGCGGCCCGTGTATCCGTACGATCCGTACAGAAGAAAGTCGGCCGGCATCGGTCTCTGGTGGATGAGGAACGGGCGGTCCGCCGCGCCACGTGTGTGGCGGGCAGCCGCCCGTTTCCCGTCATGCGCAACCCGCGCGCCGGATCGCCGGAACGCAGCGCGGCGCGGCCCCGGAATGGAGCCGCGCCGCGTGGATGTTTCCGCTGCGATGAAGCAATTACCAGAGGCCGTGCCTGGCCTCGTGCCGCGCGAGTGTTCCGTCCTGCCGCATCTTCAGGCAGGAGTTGTCGAGTCCTCCGAAAGCGTCATCGAACGCCGCCGTGTCCGCCGCCGTGCTCGACCGCCGGTACATGACCGTGCAGAGGTGGAGCCGCCGGTTCCAGTTCATCTCGATGTAGAACAGCGCCAGCATTACGGCGATGATGCCCGCCGCCTGCACCACCCACGCGGGCGGGCGGAAGCCTTGGCGGTCCATCGGGTCCGGTCGTCCAATCCAGTATGTCATGCGGATGGATACGAAACCGGCGCGAACCGTGTTTCATCCCTTCCCGGAAAGCTCAAACGAAAACGCGCGGCGGAGTAGATCCGCCCCGCCTCTTTGTTATCTCTCCTCAGCCGACGCCCCCCGCGCCCGGGAAGCCTCGTAGCGCGACACCGTACCATTGCGGCGCAGCAGGCCGCACTTGTCGTCCGCCGGCCGTGCCCCCGCCGGGTATTCCGCATCCACCGCAGCCGTATCCGCGGCTGAGCGTGCCCCCGCGTACTTCTCAAGACAGGAACGTGCAGCGCCGTGGGGCCCGTTCATGACGATGAGGATCAACGTGGATCCGTACCAGGCCATCAGAAGCACGCCAAAGATCCCCAGCAGCGCGGGTCCAATCCACGGCTGATTCCTGGGCAGAAGGCCGGCCAGCCTCATCTCGCCCCCGCCGATGTTCTGCGTGATGCCTGATGCCGGGCGATTGTGCCGTCGCGCCGCATCATCCCGCACGTGGTGCCACTCGTTGCTCTCCCCGCCGCGATAAACACATCGACCTTGGACGAGCCCTCGGCTGTCCGCGCCACGGCGTACTCCGCGATGCACCGGTTGATGGGCCGGTCCCACGGAAGGACTGCGTAGGCGAACGCCACCAGAGAAGCGATCACGACGATGGGGATCCCCACGATGGATCGTGCCGGGACGCCGTCCCACGGCCGAGGCCTGCGCCTGCGTTTCGTCATCTCCGGCTCAGCGGTCGGGGTGCGAGGCCTCGTATCGCGCCAGCGTCCCGTTGCGCCGCATCAATCCGCATGTCAGCGCGTTCGTGTCTTCGGACAGGGTGAACGCATCGATACGGGCCGTGTCGGCGGCCGTGCGTGCCGATTCATACTCCGCGATGCACAGCTTCGGTGATGTGTCCCACATGGACGCGGCATACCCGAATCCCGCCAGGCACACGGCGACGACGATCACAACGGCGACGATTGATCCTTTGGGGATTCCGTCCCACGGCCGGGGGGTAGGTCTGGGTTTCGTCATTCAGACTCAACGGCGGGGTGCGAGGCCTCGTAGCGCGCCAGCGTTCCATCGCGCCGCAGCATTCCACAGGTCTCCTCATAAGGTCTGCGACTTACCAGCGTTCCGTCCGCCGCGGCCGTGTCGCGCGCCGTTCGGGCGCCTTGATACTGGAACCGGCAGAACCGGCTGCTGCCGTCCTCGCCGTCCGAGGAATACACGATGGAGCCGGCCAGGACGAGCACGGCAGCGGTGGTCAGGACCGCCCTCACATCCATCCCGTCCCAGAACCTTGGCGTGCGTTTTGGCCGAGTCATGCGAGGGCGTACGTGATGGGCCCGCGGCGGGTTTCCGCTGTGCCGATGGCGCGGATCGCATTAGATGAACGGAAACGGCGCCGCGGAGAGTTCTCCGTGGCGCCGTTCGCTGTCGTGATCCGGATGGCTCCGGCGCGGATCAGCGCGGGGCGGCGGCCTGCCCCAGAATGCGCGCGCCCAGCACGCGGCCGCCCTGGTCCGTCACGTACTCCACCGTCTGCCCGGCCGGCGTGCGCACCTGCCGCACCAGCTGCCCCGCGGCGTTGGTCGTCTGGCGCAGCGCCGGAAGGCTGGTGAGCGCGCCCAGGTTCTGCTGCCCCACCACGCGCCCGGTGGTATCCAGCGTCCGCGTCACCAGCCCGCCCGCGGTGGTCAGCGTGGTCTGCACCGTCTGGCCGAGCGTGTTGACGGTCTGCGTCAGCACGCCGCCCGGCTGCGTAAGGTTGTTCAGCGTCTGGCCGACCGTGCCCACCGTCTGGCTCACCACGCCGCCCGGCCGCAGCGCCGTGTTGGCCACGCCGCCCACGGTGTTGAGCGTGTTGTCCACCGCGCCCAGCAGGCTGGTGACGATCTCCGGATTGCGGTCCAGCGTCTGAACCACGCGCGTCACGATCCGCGCGACGTTGTCCAGGTCCACGTACAGAAACGCCTGCGCGCCCACGCCCTGAATGCGCAGGCCCACGCTGTCGATGTGCACCGTGGCGCCCGCATCCAGCGAAACGAAGTTCAGCACCCGGGCCCGCGCGGAAAGCTGCGCGTCCAGCGTGTCGACCGTGAGGATGATGGAATCCACCGACAGGCGGGGCACCTCCAGCACGACGTCGTAGTTGGCCGTGCCCTGGATGGAGTCGATGCCGGTGCGCGGAGCGGCGGCCCGGACCTGCGCGGCCGGCCGAGTCTGCGCCGCCACGGGCGCCGCGGCCACCACCAGGGCCAGCGCGGCCCACACCATCTGATGCCCTCGAATCACGGTCGCCTCTTCAGTCCCTCGGTGCGTGGCCCCGCGCGCGGAACCGTCCGCCCCCGCCGGTTGTGGCGATGGGCGGAGCAGCCGGGGTCAATTTCCATGCCTTGTGCCCGGATTGGCATCGGGCCGGGGTGTTCCGGGTGGATTCGACGACGACGCGGCCGAGCCTCGGTCTCACCAGCACGCGCGAATGCCCACGGTGCATTGCTAAGCGGAACGAGATTCCGTATTATGTGGAATCGTGTTCCGCTTGGGTGCGCCGCGTCATACATCCGGTGACGCCCGGCATCTCGAGTTCAACTGAGGAGAGGTACATCATGCATGACAGGCGCGTGGCTCTGGTCACCGGGGCGAACCAGGGGATCGGTCTCCAGATCGCAAAACAACTCGTCGCGCACGGTCTGACGGTGCTGGTCGGCGCGCGCGACCTGGAAAAGGGCAGGGCAGCCGCCCGGGAGATCGGCGAGGGTGCGCACGCTATCCAGATCGACGTCACGAACCAGGCATCCATCGCGGCGGCGGCCGGGCGCATCCGCGGCGAGTTCGGCCGGCTGGATGTGCTGATGAACAACGCGGGCATCTCGCGCGCACAGCCGGATCAGCCGTTCGACGTGGCGATCCGGACCAATCTTCTGACCGATGCGCCCATCGAGGATGTGCGCACCGTGTTCGAGACGAACGTGATCGGCGTCGTCGCGGTCACGCAGGCCATGCTGCCGCTGCTTCGCGAGGCGCCCGCCGGACGCATCGTCATCACCGCCACCTCGGGCGGTTCGCTCACGCTGAACTCCGATCCAGCGAATTCTCACCGCCGGATGTTCGGCAACTACTCGGCATCCAAGGCCGCCGCGCACGCGGTCATGCTCGGCTTTGCCCTGGCGCTCGAGGACACGAACATCAAGGTCAACGCGGCCTGCCCGGGCTTCACCTCCACCGCGCTGAACAACTTCCGCGGCACCCGCAGCCTGGAAGAGGGCGCGCGCGAGCCGGTGCGCCTCGCCCTCATCGGCGACGACGGCCCCACGGGCACCTTTTCTGACGAGAACGGCCCCGTTCCCTGGTAAGAGCCGGTCGCGTTCGATGGACCGCGGGGATCGGCGTGCGTGTCCCGCGGCGGCGGCCCGTTCGCGTCCTCCGCGCAATCACGGGGAGGGCACGCACAACCCGCCTTTCGGGCCGGTCCGGCGGGCGCGAGACGTCGAGCATCCGTGCATCTGTCATCGTGCTCACCCGGTCGAAAAAGCGTGCTCGTGTGACGGATCTGGCATTGGGCCGGGATCTTGCGAAAGGCGCCGCCCACGGGAAGGCCGGCGTACACGGGTGAGGGAGAGACGCAGAATGCACGGACCGAGCAGGACCGCCGCGCTGGCGGTGGTGGCGATCGCGACGCTGGCGACGGCGGCGGATGCATCCGCGCAGCGCAGGCGCGCGTCCAACGAGCCCGCGGCGTCGTGCCTGCAGACGCCGCAGGCCACGCAGCCCCGCACCGAGCACGCGCCCCCGGCCGACCAGCGCGGCTACGACGTGGTGCTGGACGTGCCCGCGCTCTGCGTGGACGCCATTACGCTGGGCGTGCGCAACCTGGACGTGCATCTGGCGCTGGACGCGCAGGTGGCCAACCTGGTGCAGATCAGCGCCGGCGCCGACGTCCGCATCGCCAGCGTAGACCTGGGATTGTACGGCGTGCAGGCCCAGGCGCTGCTGCTGGTGGACCTGGACAACGTGTACCAGGTGGTGGACCGCACCATGACGTTCGTCGACAACAACCCGCAGATCGTGGCCGCGCTCACCAACACGGTGAATAACGCGGTCGGCACCGTGGGGCAGGTGGGCAACACGCTGCTGCAGCCGGGCGGCGTGGCCAGCCAGGCGGTGGGCGTGGTGGGCCAGACGCTCGACAACACCACGCGTCCCGGCGGCCTGCTGACGCAGACCGTCAACACGCTGGGGCAGACGGTGAACACCCTGGGCCAGACGGTGAACACCATCGTCACGCCGACGGGGCAGATCCTGGAGCAGACGCTGGATACGGCCGGCCGCGTGGTGGGCTCCAACGCGATTGGCGACGTGCTGCGCCTTCCGGTAATCAGCGAAACCGCCGGCACGGCGGGCGGGCTGGTGCGGCAGGTGCGCGACACGGCGGGGCGCACCATCGAGGTGACGCTGAACCAGGCCGGCCAGGTCACGGGCACGCGCGTGCTGGGGCAGGCCACCGGCGCGGTCCGTCCCTGACCGCTTCGGGATGATGGACGGATGAAGAGGGCCCCACCGCACCGCGGTGGGGCCCTCTTCTTTTTCCGCCTCGTGTGTGATCGAGGATGAACAGCACGGCGAGGGGGCGGCGTCCGTGCGATCCGCATGGTGTGTCGCGGCCGCGGGCAGCCCTCACCCCCCGGCCCCCTCTCCCGCAAGCGGGAGAGGGGGAGACCTCAGAGCGGGGGCCGACGACGGTGTGGATCGGCTTGCTGCGGCCCGGCGGGTGGAACTGCGCCTCGAGATATACGAAGTCGTCCCCGCGGACTGGCTGCCGTATCCCCAAACGCAGTTGAAGCCCCGAACCGGACGCGCCAGCGGCCGGTGTCGGGGCTTGGCGCTGTTCGAGCGGCGGATTCATCCGCTCAACACACTTCGGCACCGGCCGAATTTCGCCTACTGCGCCGCCCCATCTGCCCGCCCCAACCCTCCCCCAGTCTTTTTTGGGGGAGGGTGGGCCGGTGGTGCCGGCCCGGGTGGGGGCCGCCCTGGACTCCGCCCAGCAAACCGCATCATCCCACATGCACGCAAAAAGCCCCACGGCAGGACCGTGAGGCTGATGCCCGAATTCGTCGGCCAGGACTTTACCGGAAACTCCGCGTGCTACGGCGTCCTGGGTGCAGGCGTCGGTGATGCAGGTGTCGTCGCGGGTGGAGGTGCCGTTGTCGATGTAGGCGCCGGTCTCAATGCAGGCGCCGATGGTGACACGGTCGTCGTCGCGGTCGGCGCAGCCGCTGCAGGATCGGGAGCCGGGCCGCAGATCGCCTGATCGAGCCCCGCCGCAGCGGACGTACCCGTCGGCGCGGCGAGGGCGGCGGCCAGGCGGCAGGCCAGCACCGCATCCGCCTGGATGATGATGCGCATGCCGCCGTTGCGGTACGTCGTCCCCGGCTCCAGCCGCTCGGGCAGGTTCTGCCGCTCCACGCGCACGCCGCTGCCCGGAGCGCACCCGGGCACCACCACGCGCGCCGACGCGGGCGCGTTCAAGCGGATGGACTCCGCCGTGAACCGCGCGTCGATGCGGATCATCGCCGATCCCGCGGAGTCGCCCGCGACCGAATCCGCCACCGCCCGTCCCGCACCGTTGCCGCCGCAGGCGGTCGTATCCGCCGGGGTCGTCTGGGCGGCCGCGCTCCCCGCCACCAGCGACGCGCACGCCGCCATCATCATCCACCGCATCATCCATCCTGGCTCAGGCCCCGAATCATCCCCCCGCGACGAGCACGATGCGTTCCGCCAGCTTCAGCCCAGGAACGGCGGGCGCAGACTCGGCGGCGCTGGCCTGCAATCACCCCGATCCGCGGGACCTCCGCCTCCCGAGCAACTGCCGTGATCCACCGCGCCATCCGCCACGCTGAGGTCTCCCTTTCTCCCGCGGAGCGGGGGAGAGGGCCGGGGAGAGGGGGCCCCTCCAACCGCGCGGCACCATCCAGAGCACATGGACCTCTGTTTGGGTACCTCCGGCGTAAGCTCCCCTCCGACGCACCGAATCCGCCATCCTCATCCCATCCCGCCCCGAACGCGGAACCGGGAAGCCGCGCCGTGCTGGCGTGGCTCCCCGGTGTCGGAAAGAGAGAGTGGGGCCGCACCCCATGCTCCCCAGCAAATCCGTCCCCCGCGCCGGGCGCGGGGGACGGAGTCAGCGGTGCTTCAGTAGCAGGCGATCGGCGTACAGCCCGTGCAAAGGCCGGTCTGGCCGCGGCAGGTGTCTTCGGTGCGCATGGCGTTGGCTCTCACCGTGCCCTCGGCCTTGGGCGTGGCGGCGGTCACGAAGGACTCGATCTCCACGTCTTCCAGCTTCAGCTTGTGCTTGGTCATGGTGTGCTCCTGGCTCAGGTATGCGAGTGATGGATCGACGGCGGGTGCGGCCCCGTTCCCTCTGTGCTCCCCGGATTCTGCGCGTTCAGCCAGCCCGGCGCGCAGCCGGGCCAGCGTGCCTCAGTAGCAGTGGAGAGGAGGGCAGGCCGTGCACGCGCCGGTCTGGCCCATGCAGGTGCCCTCGCCGACCGTTTCCATCTCGTTGGCCTCCACGGTACCCTTTCCTTCAACGGCGCGGGCGGTCGCGAACGACTCGATCTCCACGTCTTCCAGCTTCAGCTTGCGCTTGCTCATGGCGTGCTCCCGGTTCAGGTCTGCGAGTGATGGATCACGGGGTGTGCGGCCCCGCTCCTCTGTACTGCCCGGATCGCGCGCCCAGCCAGCCCGTTCCCGACATCCGCGCCCGTGTTCTGGAAGCGGTGTCGAAGCTCATCTCGAAGTCTGCCGTTGTGGCCGAATGTGTGCGCGTGAAACGAATGTCGCCGTACATCGCCATTCGCGCAAGAGGGTCTGGAAAAGAGTCTTTCGATTCGGGGTTCGGCAGTCCCCATGCGAACCACGGGGCGGGAAGGAGTGTACGGGATCGTCCCTGATCCGCCATATCGCTGACATTCTGATTGCGGGTGGCGATTGTGTGATGGTGGTCCGCAATTCGCGTGAATGAGCGGAAAAGGTTCCTGTCTACCCTGTGCAAGGCGAGGCGAGGATGAAGAAGCTCACGCTGGAGCTGGACTCGGTTTCGGTGCAGTCCTTTGCGACGGAAGAGGGCGCGACGCCCACGTGGGGCACGGTGCGCGGCCACGACGGCGAGGAACTCGCGCCCTCGTACCTGCGCCCGTCGCAGTGCATCACCAGCTGCACCCGCGACGACGAGCGCTGATCCCGCCGCGCGGGACCGGACAACCACGCGAAGAACGCAGTCTTCCCACAGCAAGGCGAGGCGCGGATGAACAAGCTTACCCTGGACCTGGATACGATCTCGGTGCAGTCCTTTGCCGTCGGCAACGCGGTGCGCGCGCCCCAGGCCGCGGACGAGGCCGCGGAACCGTCGTGGCGGCCGTCGCAGTGCATCACCAGCTGCACGCGCGACGACGAGCGCTGACCGGCCGGTGGCGGGATTGGCGGCCGATTGGAAATTTTCAACTTCCCTCAACAGCAAGGCGAGAAGGCAGATGAAGAAGCTCACGCTGGACCTGGATGCGGTGTCGGTGCAGTCGTTTGCGGTCACGGCCGAGCGGACCGGCGATGCCGGCACCGTCCTCGCGCGGGAAGCGGTGTTCGCGCCCTCGTACATCGACTGGACGCGCTGCGCCACTGACTGCACCTGCCCGGACACGCGCTGATCCGCACGCCAGTTCCGCGGATAAGAAAGAGGGCCGGGAATCGCTCCCGGCCCTCTTTTCGTCCACCGTACCGGACCGCATGTGGCGCGAAGCGGATCAGTGCACGGGGACGCCGCCGCCCATCAGTGCGTCCAGCCGCTCCAGCCCCATCCGCGTTCCGTGCTCGCGCTGCGCGGCGTTGTCGTGGCCGTCCAGAAACACGCCCTGCTCGTTGAACGTCATCCGCGTGCCCCCGCCGTCCTGCTCAAACAGCACGGTGACGACGGAAACCGACATGCGCGCCTCATCCCGCAGGACATCGTACGTGTAGACGATGCGCTCGCCGGGAACGATGTCCTGAAAGCGGATCTCCGTCGTGTACACCGGCCCGCCGGGCTCACCCCCGCGGCTGAACTCGCGCCCGCCCACGCGAAAGTCCATCGAATAGTCCGCGTGGCAGGCGAACCACTCCGCCTTGCGCGCCGGATCCGCCCAGGCGGCATACACCCGCTCGACAGCGGCGGGATAGGTGCGTTCGATCGAAAAGGTCGCGTATTCCACCGATCGTTCGGCCATGATCTACTCCGGGGTTGATGGTCGGTCCTCCGCCGCGAGGAATTCGCCCAGGCGGTCCAGGCGGTGCTCCCACGTGGCGCGCCGGTCCATGATCCACTGCTCCGCGCTGCGCAGCGCCGCCGGCTCGATGCGGCAGGTGCGCACCCGCCCCACCTTTTCCGACCGCACCAGCCCGCTTTCCTCCAGCACCCGCAGGTGCTGCATGACGGCGGGAAGCGATATGGTGAGCGGCTGCGCCAGGTCGCTTACCGACACGGGCCCGCGGCTCAGCCGTTCCACCATGACCCGGCGGGTGGGATCGGCCAGCGCGTGAAACAGGAGGTCGAGTGACGGAGGATGGTTAAGCATGTGATTAAGTATTGTGCGACGGTGGTGCCGCGTCAAGGATCGTGATCCCGCCGGTCAGTCCGCCGGACAGGCGAAGCGGGTCGCGATGACCGGATCGGGCGGCGAGGGAGGCACGCCGCCCTCATGGGTCGTGAACCGCGACGTTCCGCGCAGTTCGTTGCCATCAACCCGGAGAGCGAGGACATACCCCGTGTAGTTGTCGTGAAAAACCATCCGCACCGAGCCACGCGCCGGAACCGTCCATCGGGCGGACGGATACAGCCGGTCCCACTCCCGGGGAAGCGGCGGCGCCATGGTGTCGGTCACGGGTTCGGGCTCCCGGCGGTGCCCGGCGAACGTGATCCGCCACGCGCGGGCGGACTCGCCGCGGCAGGCGGGGCAGTCCGGCGCGGTGTCCAGGCGCACGCTGTCCGGCAGGCCGGGCGCGCTGACCAGCGTGTCCGCGTGAAACCAGCGGAGCGCGTAGCAGCCCGCCACCGCGTCCGCCGTATCCTTTTCCGTCGCGGCACACCCGGCCGCCCCGCACGCCAGCAGCGCGAGAGCGGCCCGCCATGCGCGAACCATCCGCCGGGACGCACCGGCGCGGAGTGTGCGGGCGGTGGCGGGTGGCAGCAGGATCTCGGAATTCTGAACGGAGAGCGGGAATGAAGTCACGGACGCTTGGGCAGGGGCTTGTGGTTTCCGAGCTGGGGCTCGGCTGCATGGGGATGAGCGACTTCTACCAGGGCGGAAGCGAGGCGGAGTCCATTGCCACGCTGCACCGCGCGCTGGACATGGGCATCACCTTTCTGGACACGGCCGATATGTACGGCCCGTTCACCAACGAGGAACTGGTCGGCCGCGGCATCCGCGGACGCCGCGACGAGGTGGTGATCGCCACCAAGTTCGGCAACCAGCGCTCGGAGTCCGGAGCGTTCATGGGCATCCGCGGCGATCCGGAGTACGTGCGGGAGGCGTGCGACGCCTCGCTGCGGCGGCTGGGCGTGGACCACATCGACCTGTACTACCAGCACCGGGTGGATGACAAGGTGCCCATCGAAGACACGGTTGGCGCCATGGCCGAGCTGGTGCAGGCCGGCAAGGTGCGCCACCTGGGATTGAGCGAGGCCGCGGCAGACACGGTGCGTCGCGCCCACGCCGTGCACCCCATCGCCGCGCTGCAGACGGAGTATTCGCTGTGGACGCGCGACGTGGAGGAAAACGGCATCCTGCAGGCCACGCGCGAGCTGGGGATCGGGTTCGTACCGTACAGCCCGCTGGGCCGCGGCTTTCTGACGGGCCGATTCCGCACCTTTGACGACCTGCCCGCGGACGACTACCGGCGCGACAGCCCGCGCTTTCAGGGCGAAAACTTCCAGAAGAACCTGGACCTCGTCAACCGCGTGCAGGAGATCGCCCGGGAAAAGGGCGTGACCGCGTCGCAGCTGGCGCTGGCCTGGGTGCTGGCGCAGGGCAACGACCTGGTGCCCATCCCCGGCACCAAGCATGTGCGCTACCTGGAGGAGAACGCGGGCGCGACGGAGGTGCAGCTCACCGCGGACGACCTGGCGCGCATCGAGGCGGTGTTCCCCGCCGGCGCCGCGTCCGGAACGCGCTACCCGGAAGCCGGCCTGCGCACCGTCAATCGCTGACGGTCGGAAAAGGTGTGAAAAGCAAAGGCCGGCCCGAATGCATCCGGGCCGGCCTTTTCCGCTATCCGCGCCGTGCCGGAACGATCAGCACTCGCCGTTCGCGTTGGTCATGCACCCCGCGTAGCAGGTGCCGTACGGCTCGCCGGGCCCGACGCCGCCCTGGCTGCAGTACAGCGAGGGATAGCACCCTTCCGCGCCCGTACAGAGGCATTCCGTCTTGTAGTAGCTGGGGCGGCACCCGTCGGGGTAGTACGTCGCCATGCCATTCACGGTGCCGCTGGCCTTCTCCTCGTCCTGCGCGGTGAACGAGCTGACTTCCAGCTGGTCCAGCTCGAGCTTCAGCTTCTTCATGGTACGTTCTCCAGAAAAAACGTGGAAAGGTGGGTGTCGACTAATGTCGCTGCTGATGGCTTGAAAGGGAAGGGTCCGGGGCGGCAGATGTTTCTCTCGCCCGCGGATGACCCGCCTGGAGCGGGTGCTGGCCCGGGGTGCCGTTGACGCGGGCGGAGCGGCGGTTGAGATTGGCGCTTTCCCGGTCCACCATGGAGACGCTGATGCACGGCACCCCGATTCACGACACGGTTACCTTTCTGCGCGAGCGCTTTACCCGCGCGCCGCACGCCATCCTGGTGCTGGGCAGCGGCCTGGGCGGGCTGGCGGATGAAATCGAGGACGCCGTGCGCGTTCCCTTCGACGAAATCCCCGGGTTTCCGCGCCGCACGCAGGCGCTGGCGGGGCATGCGGGGCAGCTGGTGGCCGGGCGGATGAACAGCGTGGAAGTCGTCGCCATGCAGGGCCGTTTTCACCTGTACGAGGGATGGGAGCCCGCGGACGTGGCGCTCCCCATCCGCGCGCTGGCGGCGCTGGGCGCGGAAACCATGCTGCTGACCAACGCGGCCGGCGGCATTCGCCCCGGCTTCGTGCCCGGCGACCTGATGATCATCGCGGACCACCTGAACCTCATGTTCCGCAACCCGCTCATCGGCCCCACCTTTCCGGGGGAAACGCGCTTTCCCGACATGTCGGAGCCATACGACCTGGCGTTCCGCCGCGCCGCCGCCGAGGTGGCGCGCGACCTTCGCATTCCGGTGACGGAGGGCGTGTACGCGGGGCTGCTGGGGCCCAGCTACGAGACGCTGGCGGAAGTGCGGATGCTGGGACGGCTGGGCGCGGACGCGGTCGGCATGTCCACCGTGCCTGAGGTGCTGGTGGCCTCGGCCATCGGGGTAAAGTGCCTGGGCATTTCGTGCATCACCAACCTGGCCGCGGGGCTGGGCGGGCAGAAGCTGTCGCACGACGAGGTCATGGAAGTGGGCGCACGCGTGCGCGACCAGCTTGCGGCGCTCGTCCGCGGGGTCCTGCCGCGCATCGCCGGGAGCAACCTGGCCTCCGAAGCCGCCAACTGACGCGCATTCCTCCGTGGCGCGCCCTCCCCCGGGCGCGCCACGGATGGATCCCGTCCCGCCGCGTTGGACGGGACGCGCGATCCGGAAGGAATACACGCCACGCGCGCCTCGCGTTACATTCCGTCACGCCCGGCTTCACGGGCGCGAAACTCACGATTCATCTCTGCCGTACAGCCCCCGGACCGGCGCAGACGCGCCTCTGGCCCGGGTGCGCCTTTCGCCCGGGCCTGTCCGCGCCCGCACATCATCAAATTCAGGAGTTTGCTTCCATGGAGCCCACCGAAGCACTCGTCGCGATGACGGGGATCATTCTCGGCAGCCTCACCGTGCTGATCCCCATCACCGGCATTACGATGCGTGTGGCGTTGAAGCCGCTGATGGAGGCGCTGGGCCGGTATCGCGAGATCCAGGGCCAGAACGATGCGACGCTGTTGATGGAGCGGCGCCTGGCGCTGATGGAAGAGCAGCTTCACGGGATGGACCGCGCGCTGCGCGACCTGTCGGACGAGTCGGACTTCCGCCGCCAGCTGGAGAGCGGCTCCCGCCAGCGCCTCGCCACGCCGGAGATCGCCACGGCCGAGGCGCCCCGCGCCGAATCCGCACTGGCCAACCGCTGATCGCGCCGGTTTCGGTGGATGGATGACGAAAGGGCCCCGCACTCACGCGAGTGCGGGGCCCTTCTGCTTCGGGGGATGACGGCGCATCGCGGCTGCTCTCCCGGCCCCTGCCGGTGCAAGCCGCGCACGGAAGGAGACAACTGCGGATTCGTGTGTTCCGGACGGATTGTCGCGGCCGCGGGCAGCCCTCACCCCCCGGCCCCCTCTCCCGCAAGCGGGAGAGGGGGAGACCTCAGCGCGGCGGCGGATTGCGTCGCGGGTGGCGCAATCCCGATGCAGTTGAAGCCCCGAACCGGACGTGCCAGTGGCCGGTGTCGGGGCTTTGCGGTGTTCGAGCGGCGGATTCATCCGCTCAGGATACTCCTTCGCGCCTCCCAGCTCCGCTACCCGCATCGAGCTATCCGCCCGCCCCAACCCTCCCCCAGTCTTTTTTGGGGGAGGGTGGGCGAGTAGTACGAGCCCGGGTGGGGGCCGCCGTCGAACTCCGCCCAACGCACCGCATCATCCCCCATCATCAGCCCCTACGCCGGCCCAGGCACCAGGTGGTTCAGCGGCCCGTGCCCCGCGCCCAGCCCCGGCGCCGACTGCATCGCGCGCTGCACGAAATCCAGCGCGTCCTCCACCGCGCGGTCCAGCGGGCGGCCGTGCGCCAGCCCCGCCGCGATCCCGGCGGAGAGCGTGCACCCCGTTCCGTGCGTGCTGCGCGTGTCCAGCCGCGGCCGGCGCCATTCCCGCCACTCGCGGCCATCCCACAGCAGATCCACCAGTTCCTCCGAGCGCAGATGCCCGCCCTTGAGCAGCGCCGCCTTCGCCCCCAGTTCCACCAGCCGCACCGCCGCCCGGCGCATCGCCTCCGGATCATCCACCGGAAAGCCCACCAGCAGCGCCGCCTCGTCCAGGTTGGGCGTCACCAGCGCGGCCAGGGGCAGCAGGTGCTCCACAATCGTTCGCTGCGCGTCCTCGTCCAGCAGCCGGTCGCCGCTGCTGGCCACCATCACCGGGTCCAGCACGAAGTTCGGCAGCCGGTTGACGCGAATGGATTCCGCCACCGCGCGCACCAGCTCCGACGTCGCCAGCATCCCCGTCTTGCAGGCCGCGGGGGGCAGATCGTCCGCCACGGCGCGGATCTGCGCCTGCACCGTATCCACCGGAATGGAGTGCACGCCGGACACCCCCAGCGTGTTCTGCACCGTAATCGCGGTGATGGCGGACGTGCCGAAGCAGCCGAACGCCTGAAACGTCTTGAGGTCGGCCTGGATCCCCGCGCCCCCGCCGGAATCCGAGCCGGCGATGGTGAGGGCGATGGGAGGCGTGGCGGTCATCGGCATGCGGTCGGTGTCCGGATCGGGATGGGTTCGGTGGATGCAGAAACTCGCCTGCGCCGCGCCGCCGTGCAACCGCGGGGCCCGTCCATCCGCGGCGGAGGACGACAGGGCGGCCATGAAACGCGGCGAGGGGCGCCCGGTTGCCGGATCGCCCCTCGTTCATCCACCGCGCCCGCACCGTCAGGGCCCACCGCGCACAGGCCCCGCGGGTCCGGGCGGCACCATCACCGGCCCGGGTCCGCCGGGCAGCCCGGGGTGTCCGGGCGGCAGCGGAAGCAGCAGCGGCGTGGGCAGCCGGTCCAGCCGCCGCAGAAACGCGCCGTACGACGGGTTGTTGCTGGCCAGCGCGCCGTGCGGCGCCGCCATCACGCTGCGGATCTGGGCCCGCGTGGCGTTCATGCGCGCGGCCGTGGCGGGGTGCGTGCTGAACCACGACTGCTCCGCCCGCAGCGCCTGCGGATCGTGCCGCTCCTCTTCCATCAGCGTGCTGAACAGACTCAGCATGCCGCGCGGGTCCACGCCCGACGCCACCAGGTACTGCACCGCCAGCTGGTCGGCCTCGGCCTCGTCGGCGCGCGAGTGCTGCGCGTTCCACATGGCCCCGCCCAGCGCCAGCGCGTCCTGGTCAAGCAGCGGCTCGCGCCCCAGAATCAGGTGGTACATGGTGCTGGCCATTCCCTGCGAGCGCATCTGCCGCTGCAGGTTCTGCGCGCCGTGCCGCGCCGCCACGTGCCCGATCTCGTGCGCCAGCACCCCCGCCAGTTCGCTGACGTTGCGGGTGCGCTCGATGAGGCCGCGGTTGACGTAGATGTGCCCGCCGGGGAGCGCGAACGCGTTCAGCCCCGGCGTGTCGACGATGTAGAAGTGATAGTTCAGGTCCGGCCGCGCGCTCTTGCTGGCGATCAGCCGTCCCAGGTCGTTCACGTACAGCGTGAGCGGCACGTCGCGCACCAGCGGCACCTGCGCGTTGATCTGCGCCGCCACCTGGTCGCCGATGTCCTGCTCCTTCTGCTCGCTCACGCACCCGCCCAGCGCAAGCAGGCCGGCGCACGCCAGCAGCCCGGTTCCGATCCGCGGAAGGCGCATGCGCCGTCCGGGCCGCGGCGTGGCCGGCACGCTCACCGGCGGTCCGAAGGAGCCGGACGCAGCGACTGCACGCGCGAGCGGAAGGTCTGGAACGACTGGCGGTCCAGGATCAGGTTGCTGGCCGTGGCGCCCGCCGTGCGGGCGATGAGCGCCTGCGTGTTGGCCACGCGCTCCTGCTCCGACGGGTGGGTGGCAAACCACTGCTCCACCGAGCTGGGCTGGCGCTGCTGCATGGACTGAAGCGTCTGGAACAGCTGAACGATGCCCTGCGGATTGTAGCCGGCGCGCACCATGTAGCCCACGCCCACCGCGTCCGCCTCGCGCTCCGCGTCACGCGTGTAGCCGGCGAAGATTGCGTTGCCGCCCACCTGCACCGCCGCCTGCTCCAGCCCGCCGGGGTTGCGCCCCAGCAGCACGCCGTAGACGACGCCGATGGCGGTGTTGGCGTTCTGCGCGCGCTGCATCTGCGTAATGCTGTGCCGCTGCACCACATGGCCGATCTCGTGCGAAAGCACGCCGGCCAGCTGCGCCTCGTTGGTGGACCGCTCGATCAGGCCGCGGTTCACGTAGATGTGTCCGCCCGGAATGGCAAAGGCGTTGACAACGTCCGAGTTGACGACGTAGAAGTTGTACGGGATTCCGCGCGGGTCGGCGACGGCGGCGATGCGCCGGCCCAGGTTGTTGACGTACTGCAGCGTCGCCTGGTCGTTGATGAGCGGAAGCTGCTGGTTGATCTGACGGGAATAGTCCGCGCCCAGCTGCACCTCCTGCTGGGTCGTCACCGCGGGGGCGCACGCCGCGGCCGCGCCGCCCGCCCCACAAAGGCAGACCACCATGGCCGTCTGGCGAACTCTTCGCGTAAGTGCAAGTGACATATGGTTCTCCACGTTTCTGGGTCAGGCGTTGAACTGCGTGGAAAAGCAAATCGCGGACCAGTCGGGGTGGGCGTGCTGACCCGGCGCGAAGAGCGGCTTCTGCGCCTTCTTCGCCAGCGCAAGCACAGGGAAACCGAGGGCCTTTTCGTGGCGGAGGGCATCCGCGCGGTAGAGGACCTGCTGGCTTCGGAGCTGTCCATCGACTTCGTGGCCGCGGCGTCCTCCGCGGGTGACACTCCGCGCGGGCGCAGTCTCATTCACGCGCTGCTGGACCAGAACGTCACATTGCGCGAGGTGAGCGAGGTGGAGCTGCGCACGCTGGCCGATACGGAGTCGCCGCAGGGAATTCTGGCCGTGGGATCGGTGCCGGAGGGCGGGCTGGACCGCATTCGCGTAGAGCGCGAGCCGGCGGTGGTGCTGGTGGTGGACGCCGTGCAGGACCCGGGCAACCTGGGCACCCTGGCGCGCACCGCCGAGGCGCTGGGCGCGGCGGGGCTGGTGTGCCTCCCCGGCACGGTGGACGCGTGGAACCCCAAGACGGTCCGGGCCGCCATGGGCGCCACCTTTCGCCTTCCCGTGGTGGAGTCGGGGTGGAACGAGCTTGCGCCCTGGCTGCGGGAGAACGGCTTTCAGGTGCTGGCCTCGGGCACGGGGGGCGAGGCGGTGGGAGAGCCGGCGCCGGCGCGCACGGCGCTGGTGGTGGGGAACGAGGGGGCGGGAGTCGGCGACGAGACGCGGGCGCGGGCCCACCGCGTGGTCGGCATTCCGCTGCGGGGGCGGGCCGAGTCGCTCAACGTTGCGGCGGCGGGCGCCATTCTGATGCACCAACTGCTGCGCTGAGCGGATCGGACTTCGAGCGTGATGGCACTGCTTCTGGCCTACGCCGCCGTGATCGGCGCGTGCGTGGGTTCGTTTCTGAACGTGTGCGTGTACCGGTGGCCGGCGGAGCTGTCCGTCATCCGCCCTCCCTCCCGCTGCGGATCGTGCGGCACGCCCATCCGCTGGTTCGACAACGTGCCCATCCTGGGGTGGATGATCCTGCGCGGCCGCTGCCGGGCGTGCGGGGCCGGGGTCAGCATCCAGTATCCGCTGGTGGAGGCGGGGACGGCGGCCATCTGGGTGATTTCGGTGCTGCGGTACGGGGTGGAGTGGCAGGCGCTGGTGGTGGCGCTGTTCTTTACCATCCTGCTGGGGATCGCGCTGTCGGACGCCAAGACGTACATCATCCCCGACGAATTCACGTGGGGCGGCGCGGCCATCGGCTTCGCGCTGTCGTTCGCGCCGGGGGGCGTCACCTGGATGCAGTCGTTGATCGGCGGGGCGCTGGGTTTCGGGCTGCTGTGGCTGATCGCGGTGGTGGGCGAGTGGGCGTTCAAGAAGCCCGCGATGGGCGGCGGCGACATCAAGATGATGCTGATGGTGGGCGCGTTCCTGGGGCCGTGGGGCGTGCTGCTGACGCTGTTCCTGGGCGCGCTGTTCGGCACGCTGATCTTTGCTCCCATCAGCATGAAGACGGGAAAGCTGGTGCCCTTCGGCATCTTCCTGGCGCTGGGCGCGGCGATCACGGAGCCGTTAGGGCAGGCGCTGATCGACTGGTACGTCCGTAACTTCCTCGTGGTCTGAAGCGTGTACGGTTCTGGATGACGGAAACGGGCCGGCGCATCGCGCCGGCCCGCGTTCGTTCGCCGATCGTCACCGAATGCCGCGCCGGCACATGCACACGAAAGATGTGCTCCTCGTCTGAGCCCGCGTCGCGTGGGGCACGCCCGTTCTGATGGGAAGGCAGATCTTCGGCGACGGGGATCGGCGTGTCTGAAGGGGCGGCCGGCGCCTCCTCTGGATGACGCGTTTCGGCGTGTACATCGCCGGGGAGAAGGCGTCGCCACGGACCACAAACGAAAGCGGAGGACCGGAATGCTCCCGGTCCTCCGCTTCATCATCCCCAGTTCCCTCCGCGGTTCCCCTGCAGTTCCCCCCGCAGTTCCTCCGCGTGCCCCCGCCACCCCCGCGTCCTCGCGTGAAACCGACGGAGTCAGCCCTCGGCCACCTCGCACAGGTACGCCTCGAACAGCCGCACCGCGGATTCCACGTCCCGCGGATCCACGGCTTCGAACGGGGAGTGCGAGTAGCGGATGGGCGGCGCCACGAGCAGCGTCTCCATCCCCTGCCGCACCAGGTGGGCCCCATCCGACGAGTAGTGGTACAGCACCACGTCCTGCACCGGAATTCCCTCGCGCGCCGCCACGTCGTGCATGCGCCCGATCAGCCGGCGGGAGTAGTGCACGGACGAGTCGCGATGCACCAGCGCCGGCCCGCCCCCCAGCCGCACGGGTACATGCTCCGCCGACACGGTGGGAATGTCGCCTGCCAGCCCGTTGTCGATGATGAAGCCCACGTCAAAGGTGCGCCCGTCGCGCGCCAGGCTGCTGGCGCCCACCATCCCGATCTCCTCCTGAACCGTCAGCGCCAGCGTCACGTCGCACGCGGGCGCCCGCTCCGCCAGTCGGCGGGAAAGCGCGACCAGCACCGCCACGCCCAGCCGGTCGTCCATCGCCTTGCCCACCAGAAGCCGTCCCATCCGCTCCACCGGCGACGCCCACACCATCCGCGTCCCCACGCCGATTCCCGCCGCGGCGCACTCGTCCGCCGTCATCCCCACGTCCACGAACAGGTCGTCCCACGACACGCGGGTGCGGTCGCGCTGCTCCGGCGTGAGCGCGTGCCCGGTCGTCGCCGCCAGCACGCCCGGCAGCGCGCCCGTGCCCGCCAGCACGCGAAAGCGCGAGCCGATGAAGTAGGGAAACGAAAACAGGTCCCGCTCGCCCGGCAGCACGCGCAGAAAGCCGTCCGCCGTCACCGACCGCACGATGAGCGAAAGTTCGTCCGCGTGCGCCGCCAGCAGCACGCGCGGTCCCGGCCCGGGAAAGCGCAGGAACAGGTTGCCCACCGGGGTGCGCGTCACCTCGCCGCGCCCCTCCCATTCGCGCGCCACCCACGCCGTGACCTCGTCTTCCTGCCCGGTGGGGCCGGCCAGGTCGCACAGCGTGCGCAGCAGCACCTCCACCTCGTGCGGGTCGCCCGCGGAAAGCGCGTCTCCGGCCGGGGCGCGGGCGGGCACGACGGCGGGTTCCGGCGTGCCGTACGCCTCCGCGTCGGCCAGCACGGTCTCACGCTCACGAAAATCGCTCATCGTCCCCCGTTCCCCGGTTCGGTGCCGTCCGTGTCCACCCGGCCCACGCCCCCGTCCAGGTACGCGCGGGACAGCTCCACGTAGTGATGCGCGCTGGTGCTCACCCAGCGCAGCGACTCGCCCTGCAACTCCTTCTTGACCACCGCCGGCGTCCCCGCGGCCAGCGTGCGCGGGGGGATGACGGCCCCGGCGCCCACCACGGCTCCCGCGGCGATCAGCGCCTCGTCGCCCACCTCGGCCTTCTGCAGCACGACGGCGTTCATGCCGATCAGCGCGCCGCGGCCCACGGTGCAGCTTTCCAGCACCGCCCCGTGGCCGATGGTGACGTCCTCACCGATGAGGGTCGCGCCCTGGCGGCTGACGTGAAGGACCACGTTGTCCTGCACGCTGGTGCGCGCGCCCACGCGGATTTCAAAGTCCGGCTCGTCGCCGCGCAGCACCGCGCCGAACCACACGCTGGCCTCCGCGCCGATGATCACGTTGCCGATGACGACGGCGTTGGGCGCCACGAAGGCGGTGGGGTGAATGCGGGGCAGGATACCGGCGAAGGGAAGAATGATGGCCATCAGTCGTCAGTGCACAGGATGCCGGCCAAGCGCCGCGCATCCACGTTTCCGCCCGTGAGAACCACGGCCGCGGGTCCCTCCGCCCCGTCCAGGGCGCCCTGCATCACCGCGGCGGCGGCCACGGCGGCGCTTCCCTCCGCCACCACGCCCTCCTCCACGTACAGCCGGCGGATCGCGCGGCGCACCTCGTCCTCGGACACCAGCACGATGCCGTCCACCACCCGCATGGCCAGCGCCAGGCTGCGCTCGTCCACGTCGCCGCTCAACCCCTCGCAGACCGTTTCCCCGTAGTCCGGCGAGGTCAGCCGGCCCGCGGCCAGCGAGGCGTGCATGGCCGCCGTCTCGTGCGTCTGCGCGCCGATGATGCGCACGCCGCTCCCCATCGCCCGCGCGACGACGCCGATCCCCCCGATCAATCCGCCGCCGCCCACGGGGACCACGAGCGTCCGCACGTCCGGCCGCTCGCGCAGGATCTCCAGCCCCACCGTGCCCTGTCCCGCCACCACGGCCGGGTCGCTGAAGGCGTGCACGTACAGCGCCCCCGTGCGGGCGGCAAAGGCCTCCGCCTCGTGGTGCGCGTCGTCATATCCCCCGTCCACCAGCCGCACGTCGCCACCGAAGCCGGCGATGCGGCGGCGCTTGGTTTCCGGCGCGTCCGCGGGCACGAACACGGTGGCCCGGCATCCCACCAGCGTGGCGGCCAGGGCTACGCCCTGCCCGTGGTTCCCCGCGGAGGCGGTCACCAGCCCGCGCGCGCGCGCCTCCGGAGACAGCGACGCGACGGCGTTGTACGCGCCGCGCAGCTTGAATGATCCGGTGCGCTGTGACAGTTCCAGTTTGAGAAGAACGTCTGTTTTCGCGCGTTGCGACAGCCACGCCGAACGCTCCAGCGGGGTGCGGCGCACCACGCCGTCCAGCCGCCGGTCCGCGGCGAGTACGTCAGCGAACGTCGGAAAAGGCGGATCCGGGTCTGGCGAGGGCGTCACGGCGGGGCGGATCAGGGAAGGCGGAACGGGGTGCTCGCTTCCACCGGATGGCTGGCGGAAACGAGCCGGGCGCTGGCGGTGAAGTCGCCGCGGCTGCCCGCGGCGGGGCGCCACGTTTCGCTCCACGCGCGCGTTTCGCCGGCGGCCAGCGTTTCCGACCGCAGCGCGGCGGTAAAGCCGCGGTCCGCGGACCAGCGCCACACTTCGCGCCCGCCGGAAGCAACGGCGAAGTCGTACGTCTGCCCGCTGCGGAACTCCATGCGCACCGGCTGGGCGCCGCCGTTGGTGACCCGCAGCGTGAGCCGCACGCTGTCTCCCGCGGGCGCCACGGAAAGCGACGACACCAGCGGCGAGGCGAAGGCCACGCCGCCGGGCTGCGCATCGGGCGAGCCGGGGGCCGGGACGGCGGCGGCGCAGGCGCCGCACAGGGTGGCGAGGGCCAGCGGGAACAGCGCGCGGCGAAGCACCATGAAGCAACCGGGAAGGCGTGGAAAGACGGACGGCGGGACACTCCCGCGGGCCCGCATGGACGGCAAGTTAGACGCCAGCAAAGAAGGCCGTCAACGGTGGGAGCGGCGAGTTTGCGAAAAATTTCACAAGCGGGGATGGAACATTCCGGGAAGTGGGCGGAATGTGCTTGCGAAAAATTTCACAAGCGCCTATATTGGGCGCGCTCACCCCCCGCAAGCGGCCCTGAAAGACAGCGGAATGCCAGCAGATCCACGGGGCCCGGCAGGGCGGGGGCAGGGCGCGGGGACGGGAGACCTGATGGGCGCGGGAATGCAGTTCGCCGCCTTCATCGCGATCTGCCTGTTCCTGGGGATGTGGCTGGACCGCAAGCTGGGAACCGCCCCCTGGCTGCTGATTGCCGGGGCCGCGCTGGGCGGCGTGGGCGGGTTCTGGATGCTGTACCGCACCCTGGTGGTGGCGCCGCGCGAGCGGGACGCCGCCGGGTCTGAAAGGAAAGACCGTCCGTGAACAGGCTGGGGCTCCGCTACACCGTCACCGCGTTCCTCATTGCCGCCGCCGTCGCGGCGGCGGGGGTTCTGCTGGGCGGTCCCGCGCATCGCGCGGGGGTGCTGGCGGGCTCGGCGCTGGGGTTTGTGACCCAGGCCGCCGTGTTCTGGATCTTTTTCATCCGGCTGTACCCCGGGCGCGACCAGGCCTGGACGGCCTATGGCCTGGGGCTGCTGGTGCGGCTGGCGGTGTTCGCCGTCACCGCGTTCGTCCTGGCGCCGCGCGCGGGGCTGCCCTTTGCGGCCACGCTGCTCTCGCTGGCGGGCGTATTCTGGCTCACCACGCTGAGTGAAGCGGCGTATCTGAAGAACCGAACGTCGAACCCGACGCAAGCATGAAGCTGACCACCGCGCTGTTCGCCCTGCTCTTTGCGGCCGCCCCCGTGGCGGCCCAGGCGGGCCACGAGGCCGCCCCCGCGGCGGCCGAAGCCGGCCATGGCGCCGCCCCCACCGCGGCCCAGCCGGGGCATGAGGGCGCCGCCGCCGGAAACGCGGCCGCGGCGCACGAGGCCGTGTCCGACGTCAACCAGGGCGTGGAAGCCGGCCACGGAGCCGAAGGCGGGCACTCGGAAGAGTTCAACGCCATGCACCACGTGCAGGACGGCCACACGCTGGACTTTCCGCCCATCGGCACGGTGCACCTGCCGGCCGCCGGATCGTTCATGGTGGGCCCGGTGGACATGACGCCCACCCGGCACGTCGTCTTCATGGCGCTGGCCGCGCTGCTGATGCTGATCATCTTCATCCCCGCGGGGATGGCGGCCAGGCGCCGGCAGAGCGGGGTGTCGCCGGGGTCGCGCCGGCACAACGTGGTGGAAACGTTCGCCCTGTACATCCGCGAAGAAGTGGTGATGCCCAACATCGGGCACGGCGGCGAAAAGTACGCCGGGTACCTGATCACGCTCTTCTTCTTCATCCTGTTCTGCAACCTGCTGGGCCTGCTGCCCTGGGGCGCCAGCGCCACGGGCAACATCGCCGTCACCGCCGCCCTGGCCCTGATCACCTTTCTGGTGGTGGAAGTCAGCGGAATGATCGCGCTGGGCCCGCTGGGATACATCAAGACCATCGTGTACATCCCGCCCGGACTGGGCCCGGTGATGTCGTTCATCATGGCGATCGTGATGACGCCGGTGGAGCTGCTGGGCAAGCTGGCCAAGCCCTTCGCCCTCGCGGTGCGTCTGATGGCCAACATCATGGCCGGCCACATCGTGCTGCTGTCGCTGTTCGCGGTGGGCGTGGCGTTCGGGCGCTACTTCATCTGGGGCCCGTTCCTGATGGCCGGCGCGCTGACGTTCCTGGAAATCTTCGTCGCGTTCCTGCAGGCCTACGTGTTCTGCGTGCTGACGAGCGTGTTCATCGGAATGATCCGGCACGCGCACTGAGAAAGCTGAAAGTGCCCAGTGCCGGAGTGCCAGGTGCCCAGGACAAGGGCCGGCACCCGTGGACTGATGACTGGGCACTGGGCACTGAGCACTTGAAGTTCATGCGCGTGGCGTGATCCACGCCGGCGGGGGAATCGCTCACTCCCGTCGTACAGTACCCGGGGATGGGCTCCCGGGGAGGGCGCGCGGCGCAAGCCGGACAGGCGCCACCGGGCTCCGGCCCGAGCGAGCGATCGGCCCGAAACCGTTGTCTGACGCTACACCACACGGAGACGTACCATGCAGGCTACCGACCTGAGCTTTCTGAGCAACGGCCTTCTCGGCGCCGCCCTGGGCGCGGGCCTCGCCATCATCGGCGCCGGCATCGGCATCGGCATGATCGGCCGCGGCGCCACCGAGGGCATGGCCCGCCAGCCCGAGATCGCCGGCAACATCCAGACGGCCGGCATCATCCTGGCGGCGCTGATCGAAGGCGCCACCTTCTTCGCCCTGATCGTCTGCCTGCTGATCAACGGCACGGTCGGCGGCGCGCTGGGCTAAGCGTTTCGCGGCGCGGCGGAGGGGCTTCGCGGCCCCTCCGCCCGCCCCCTTTTTCTTGTGATCGACTGACAGACCGAGCCTGCTGACCCCTATGAGCCGCAAGACCTGGCCCCTGCTGGCCCTGCTCGTCCTGACCGCCCAGCCGCTGTACGCGGCCGAGGAGGGCGGCGGCCCGCTCGACATCAACGTCGGGCTGATCATCTGGACCTTCCTGATCTTCGGGATCGTCCTGGCGGTGCTCGCCAAGTTCGCCTGGCCCAACATTCTGGGCGCCGTGGAGCGCCGCGAGGCGCACATCCGCGAGCTGCTGGAAGGCGCCGAGCGCGACCGCGCCGAGGCCGCCACGCTGGCCGAGGAGAACCGGCGGCTCATGGAGGACACCCGCGCCAAGGTGCAGGACGCCCTCAACGACGCCCGGGCGCAGAACGAGCGCGTGCGCGCCGACGCCCTGGCCGAGTCGCGCCGGCAGCAGGACGAGATGATGGAACGCGCCCGCCGCGACATCGCCGCCGAACGCGCCGCCGCGCTGGAGTCCGTGCGCCACGAGGCCGTGGACCTGTCCATCGCCGCCGCCGAGCGGCTGGTGCGCCGCACGCTGGACAGCGAAGACAACCGCCGCCTAGTGCGCGAGTACCTGGGGCAGGTGTCACCGCGCGCCACCGCGGGGGTCTGACCGGTGCGCGCCGAGCTGATCTCCCGCAACTACGCGGAGACCCTGCTGGCCCTCGCCGAGCGCAACGGCGGCGACGCCGCCGTGCAGCAGTTCGGCGCGGCCATGGAGGACGTGGCGGGGCTGCTGAACCAGGATCCGCGCGTGCGCCAGTTCATGGAAACGCCGCGCGTGACGCTGGACCAGCGCAAGACGGCCCTGACGGCCGCGCTGCGCGGCCGGGTGCCGGAGCTGGTGCTGCGCTTCCTTCTGGTGGTGGTGGAAAAGCGCCGCGGCGCGCTGCTGGGCGAAATCGGCCAGCAGTACCAGGCGCTGGTGGACGAGCGGATGGGCCGCGTGCGCGTGGCCGTTACGCTGAGCCACGCGCCCGACGCCGCGCTTGAAGAAGAAATCCGGCGCGGCCTGGAGGCGCGCATGGGCACGGCCGTGATCCCCACCTTCACGGTGGATCCGGAGCTCCTGGGCGGCATGGTGGTGCGCGTGGGAGACGACGTGCTGGACGGGTCGGTGCGGACGCGCGCGTCGCGGCTGCGCCGGGCCATGATGGCGGCCGACCTGCCGCCGCTGGCCGCCCCCGCGGCGGTCTGACGCGAACCCCGCCGGCCGCGCGACGCTGCGCTCCACGGAGCGCGCCGCCGCCGGCGAACCGGGTCGCAGGGTCGGGTTACAGGGTTCGGACGACATCAAATCTGCGCATTCCAGCCCCGCGCTGGACCGCCAACCGAGGATAGAAGAATGGCGACGGTCGAAAGCCAGCTTCGCGCAAGCGAGATCAAGGACGTACTGCTCGGCGAGATCGAGCGGTACGAGGACGTGCTCGGGGCCGAGCAGGTCGGCAGCGTGCTGGAGGTAAAGGACGGCATCGCCCGCGTCTACGGCCTCATGGGCACCATGGCCAGCGAGATGCTGGAAATCACCAGCGGCCAGACCGGCCAGGTGGTGACCGCGCTGGCGCTGAACCTGGAAGAAGACAACATCGGCGCCGTGATCCTGGGCGACTGGACGGCGCTGCACGAGGGCGACCAGGCGCGCCGCACCGGCCGCGTGCTCGACATCCCCGTGGGCCCCGGCTACCTGGGCCGCGTGGTGAACCCGCTGGGCGAGCCCATCGACGGCAAGGGCCCCATCCACGCCGCGGGCCGCCGCCAGGTGGACATCGTGGCGCCCGGCATCGTGCTGCGGAAGCCGGTGGGCGAGCCCATGCAGACGGGCGTCAAGGCCATCGACGCGCTGATCCCCATCGGCCGCGGCCAGCGCGAGCTGATCATCGGCGACCGCGGCACCGGCAAGACGGCGATCGCGATCGACACGATCATCAACCAGAAGGGGCAGGACGTCGTCTGCGTGTACGTCGCCATCGGCCAGAAGGCGTCGACCGTGGCCGGCGTGGTGAGCCGCCTGGCCAACGCCGGCGCGCTGGAGTACACCATCATCGTCGCCGCCACGGCGTCGGACCCGGCGCCCATGCAGTACATTGCGCCGTACGCCGGCACCGCGCTCGCCGAGTACTTCATGTACACCAAGGACGAGAACGGCAAGGGCAAGGCGACGCTCTGCGTGTACGACGACCTTTCCAAGCAGGCCGTGGCGTACCGCCAGATGTCGCTGGTGCTGCGCCGCCCGCCGGGCCGCGAGGCGTACCCGGGCGACGTGTTCTACCTGCACAGCCGCCTGCTGGAGCGCGCCGCCAAGCTTTCGGATGAGATGGGCGGCGGATCGCTGACGGCGCTGCCGATCATCGAAACGCAGGCCGGCGACGTGTCGGCGTACATCCCCACGAACGTGATTTCCATCACGGACGGGCAGATCTTCCTGGAGTCCAACCTGTTCAACTCGGGCGTGCGCCCGGCGGTGAACGTGGGCATCAGCGTGAGCCGCGTGGGCGGCAGCGCGCAGATCAAGGCCATGAAGCAGGTGGCCGGCAAGCTCAAGGGCGAGCTGGCGCAGTACCGCGAGCTGGAGGCGTTCGCCGCCTTCGGTTCCGAGCTGGACGCGGTGACGCAGCGCCAGCTGGCCCGCGGCGCCCGCTCGGTGGAGATTCTGAAGCAGGGGCAGTACCAGCCCATGCCGGTGGAAAACCAGGTCGCCATCATCTTCGCGCTCACCAACGGCTACATCGACAACGTCGACCTGCCGCAGGTGAAGGCGTGGGAGCGCGACTTCCACGTCTTCCTCAAGGCGCAGCACCCGGAGCTGCTGGACGGCATCCGCAGCACGCGCACGCTGGCCGGCGACGCCGAAAAGGCGATGCGCGCGGCGATCGAGCGCTACGCCGAGCTGTTCGCCGACCCGCACTCGCCGGTGGGCACCGACACGTACGCCCAGAGCGCGATCCTGAACGAGACGGCCGCCGACCGGCACATGTCGGAAGAGCAGCTTCGCATGGCGAGCAACCCGGCGGCCAACGCCGCGGGCGCCCGGCAGTCGTACTGAAGTGCGTGAGTGCGATGTGCGTGAGTGCGGAACTGAAACCGCATCCGCGCATCGCACGCCCGCGCTCCCGCACCTGACCTAGACGAACATGGCCAAGGCCAGAGAACTCAAGGGCCGCATCCGTTCGGTCCAGAACACGCGCAAGATCACGCGGACGATGGAGATGGTGTCCACGTCCAAGCTGAAGCGCGCGCAGGACCGCGTGGAAGCGGCGCGTCCGTACGCCGAGCGGCTGTCGGGGGTCATTCGCCGGCTGCTGACGCCGGAGCTGGCGGCCCGCTACCCGCTGCTGCGGCAGCCGGCCACGGTGCGCCGCGCCGCGGTGGTGCTGCTCACCAGCAACCGCGGCCTGGCCGGCGCCTTCAACGCCAACCTGATCCGCGAAGCCCGCTCCCTGATGGCGCGCCTGCGCGCCGAGGGGGCCGAGGCCGAGCTGCACATTTCCGGAAAGAAGGGCATCAGCTTCTTCCGGTTTGCGAACGAGCAGCTGCGCACCGCCATCGCCGACATCGGCGACCGGCCGGGCGCGGCCGACGCGCAGCGGCTGGTGGACGAGCTGATGGCCGAGTTCGTCCGCGGCGAGATGGACGCGGTGTACGTGGTGTACGCCAAGTTCAACTCGGCGCTCAGCACGCCGCCCACCACCATGCAGCTGCTTCCCGTGGCGCCCCCCGCCGCCGAGGCCGAAGCGGCCGCCGGCGCGCAGGCCGACGTGGAGTACCTGCTGGAGCCGTCGGGCGACGAGATCCTGGGGCGCATTCTTCCGCTGTACGTGCGCAACAGCGTGTACCGCGCGCTGGTGGAAACGTCGGCGGCCGAGCACGGCGCCCGGCGCACGGCCATGAAGAACGCCACCGACAACGCCGGTGACATTCTGGAAACCCTCACGCGGACGTACAACCGCGTGCGGCAGGCGGCGATCACGCAGGAAATCGCCGAGATCGTCGGCGGAGCCGCGGCGCTGGAATAACGTAGAGTCCCACGACTGAGGAGAGCATAGATGGCGACCATCGCCCCCGAGCAGGCCACCGTGCCCGCTGGCGCGACCCACGTGGGCCGCGTGATTCAGGTCATCGGCCCCGTGATCGACGCCGAGTTCGAAGGCCACCTTCCGGAGATCTACAACGCGCTGCACGTGCGCGCCGCGGCGGCCGACGGCCGCCCCGCGGTGAACCTGACGCTGGAAGTGCAGCAGCACATCGGCCGCAACCAGGTGCGCGCCGTGGCCATGGAAGCCACGGACGGCATCGTGCGCGGCATGGACGTGTTCGACACGGGCGCCAGCATCCGCGTTCCCGTGGGCGTCAACGCCCTGGGCCGCATCATGAACGTGCTGGGCGACCCGGTGGACGAGCGCGGCGAGATTCCGGCTTCGGCCGAGCGCTGGTCCATTCACCGCGACGCGCCGCTGTTCGTGAACCTGGAGGCCAAGACCGAGGTGCTCGAGACGGGCATCAAGGTCATCGACCTGCTCACCCCGTACGTGAAGGGCGGCAAGATCGGCCTCTTCGGCGGCGCCGGCGTGGGCAAGACGGTGGTCATTCAGGAGCTGATCCACAACATCGCCATGGGGCACGGCGGCCGCTCGGTGTTCGCCGGCGTGGGCGAGCGCACCCGCGAGGGCACCGACCTGTGGCTGGAGTTCCGCGAAGCGGGGCTCATCAAGGACGACAACCTCGCGGAGTCGTCCGTGGCCCTGGTCTACGGCCAGATGAACGAGCCACCGGGCGCGCGTCTGCGCGTGGCGCTGGCCGGGCTGACCGTGGCCGAGTACTTCCGCGACGTCGAGAAGCAGGACGTGCTGTTCTTCGTCGACAACATCTTCCGCTTCACGCAGGCGGGTTCGGAAGTGTCGGCGCTGCTGGGCCGCATGCCGTCCGCCGTGGGCTACCAGCCCACGCTGGCCACGGAGATGGGCGGCCTGCAGGAGCGCATCACCTCCACGCGCGACGGCTCCATCACCTCGGTGCAGGCCATCTACGTGCCCGCCGACGACCTTACGGACCCGGCGCCGGCCACCGCCTTCGCGCACCTTGACGCCACCACGGTGCTCAACCGCGCGCTGACGGAAATCGGCATCTACCCGGCGGTGGACCCGCTGGACTCCACGTCGCGCATCGTGGACCCGCAGTACATCGGCGACCGGCACTACAACGTCGCCACCAGTGTGCAGCGTATTCTGCAGCGCTACAAGGAGCTGCAGGAGATCATCGCCATTCTGGGCATGGACGAGCTGTCGGAAGAAGACAAGGTCACGGTGGGCCGCGCCCGCCGCATCCAGCGCTTCCTGTCGCAGCCGTTCCACGTGGCCGAGCAGTTCACGGGCACGCCGGGCGCGTACGTGAAGCTCGAGGAAACCATCGAGTCGTTCGAGCGCGTGGTGAACGGCGAGTTCGACCACCTGCCGGAGCAGGCGTTCTACATGGTGGGCGGCATCGAGGGCGTGCTGGAGAAGGCCCGCAAGCTCGAGGCGGGCGGCTGATGGCGGCCCCCGCGGCGTCGGGCGAGGGCGCGGGGGCGCTGCGCGTCACCGTGCTTTCCCCGGAGCAGACCGTCTACCAGGGTCCGGCGGACGGCGTCGTGGTGCCGGCGCACAACGGCCAGCTGGGCATTCTGCGGGGCCACGCCCCCCTGATGGCCCTGCTGGGCGAAGGCGAAATGCGCATCACGGTGGGCGGCGCCGAGCGCCGCTTCCGCGTGTCGGGCGGCTTCCTTCAGGTCGCTGACAACGAGGTCACGATCCTGAGCGAGCGCGCGGATCCGGCCTGAGCGGTTTCGCGATCGATGGATCACCGGCCCCCGCCGCCTTTCCGAAGGCGGCGGGGGCCGGTCTCGTTGGGCGGATCATGCGAGTGAAACAGCCGTGCCGTGCCGCCGTCTGGTGCGGGGAACATACGGATTCGATGAACTTCGGCGCCGTACCTTTCGGTTCGTGGCGGTGGAAGCCTCACGGCAGTACGTGAGCCTTTCCGCCGTTGTTGCGGCAGATTCATCTGCTTCCGCATCGTCGTCAGCCAGGATTTTTCCGGATTTGTATCACGCCTTCGCCTTGCGGGCGCTTCCACGCCGCGCCACCTTCCCGCGCCCCGGCGCCCGCCGGAGATGACGCGGCATCCGACACGGCACTGGGGCGGACCGCAGCCCCTCTGAACGCCCCCTGAACGCTTGTAGATGCGCGCGACCAAGCTCCTGGAGTGGATGGACCGCCCCCCGCTGGACCGCGGGATCCGGTTTGCGCAGGCGGATAGCACGTGGACGTTCCACGGCTACGCGGAACTGGCGGAGCGCGCCCGCCGCGCGGCGGATGCGCTGGCGGGCCGCGGCGTGCGCGCGGACGACGTGGTGGTGCTGCTGGGGCGCTCGGGCCCGGACTTCGTCGCCGCCCTGTACGGCGTGCTGCTCGCGGGCGCCACGCCTTCGCTGCTGGCTCCGCTGCTGGCGTTTCAGGACCTGGATGCGTACCGGGCGCACCTGCGCGGCGTGCTGCGGACCGCGTCCCCCGTGCTGGCGCTGGTGGATGAAGGGCTGGCGGAGGAGGCGGAGATTTTGGCGGCGGAAGGTGCGGAGTCCGTGCCCATCGCCTCGCTCCTGTCCTCCCCGGCGGATGCATCCGCGTTGGCGGGAACGGGAGCGGGGCGGCTGGCGCTGCTGCAGTTCACCTCCGGCTCCAGCGGCTCCGCGCGGGGCGTGCGGCTGCCGTACGCGGCGGTGGAGGCCAACATCGCCGCCATCCATGCCTGGCTGCGGTGGACGCCGGAGGACGCGTTCGTCTCATGGCTTCCCCTGCACCACGACATGGGGCTGGTGGGCGGGCTGCTTTCCGCCGTCACGGCCGGGAGCGACCTCTGGCTGATGCAGCCGGAGCAGTTCGTCCGCGAGCCGCTGCGCTACCTGCGCGCGCTCGCCACGCCGGGCGTCCGGCTGACGGTTACGGCGTCATTCGCGCTGGAGTACATCGTGCGCCGCGTGGCTCCCGCGGCGCTGGAGGGACTGGACTTCAGCGGATTGCGGGGGATGGTGATCGGGGCGGAGCGCATCGACGCGCGCGCGCTGGACGACTTTCACGCGCTGCTCTCGGCCGCCGGCCTCGCGCGCGAGGCGCTGCTCCCCGCGTACGGGCTGGCGGAGGCCACGCTGGCGGTGACCGGCGTGGACCCCGGAGCGGGCTGGACCCGCGAGGCGCTGGATCCGGCGTCGCTGGCGCCGGGGATGCCGGTACGTGCCGCGAACGGGCCGGACGCGACGGTGGTGGTGGGCTGCGGCCGTCCGGCGGCAGGCGTGCGGGTGACGATCGACGGCGAGGACGGCGCGCCCCTCCCCGACGGCTACGTGGGCGAGATCGTCGTGCGCGGCGTGTCCGTCGCCGAGGGATACGCCGGGGCCGCGGATGCCTCCGCCACCGCGCTGCGCGACGGCGAACTGCGCACCGGCGACGCGGGCTTCGTGCGCGACGGCCAGCTGTTCGTGCTGGGGCGCCTGGGTGACAGCCTCAAGGTGCGGGGGCGGATGGTGTTCAGCGAAGACCTGGAGGTTGCCCTGGCCGCGGCCGGCGTTCCCCGTCCGCGCATCGCGGTGCTGCTGGGCGAGCATGAGGGCGCTCCCACCGCCGTACTCCTCTCGGAAGAACCGCAGGGCGCGTGGCGCCCCGCCGCCGAAGCGCTGCTGCGCCGGCAGACCGGCGGGGCCCGCGTAGTCTTTGTCGCCACGGCCCGCGGCGGCATCTCCCGCACCTCCAGCGGCAAGCCCCGGCGGCGGCCGCTGTGGCACGCGTTCGCCACCGGCGCGCTGCAGGCCGCATCCCCGTTCCGGCACACCGCCCCGGCTCATGGCTGACACACCACCCCTCGACGAGCGCGAGCTGCGCGCCCGCGTCCGCGACCTGGTTCTGCGCCTTGCCCCCGAGCCGCCCGCCGCGCCCCCGGAGGACGGGACGCACCTAGTGGAGGAACTGGGCTACCACTCACTGGCCCTGCTGGAGCTGGCGTTCGCGCTGGAAGGCGAGTTCGGCCTGCGGCCGCTGGACGAGCGCGCCGCCCGGGACATGCGCACCGTGGCGGACGTGGCCGCGCACGTCCTCCGCGAGCGGGAGTCCGGGCGCGGCGGCTGATCCGACCCGTCGAACCGCCTCTTTTCCTCGAGAATAGAATCAGTCCGCCGTAGCGGGCTGCGGGCGGCGGTGGCCGGGGACGCGCAGCTGGTGCAGCGTGCGCGTCCGCGCGCGGACGATGCGCTGCAGCCGCCCGGCGAACCGGTCGCGCGAGTGGCGCATCAGCTCATCCATGGTGATGCCCATCGGATACGCGCCGTCAAAGAAGCCCAGGAACTGCCGGGTGGAATCTTCCACGATGGGCTTCAGTTCCGTCATCCGCCGCAGAAACGCCCCGTACGCGCGGTCGCCGTGCTCCACCACGAGCCGGCTGATCAGGTACAGGCCGAACGCCACGTGCCGCGATTCGTCGCGCCTCAGCAGCCCGACGGCCCGCCGCATTCCGGGCAGGCTTCCATCGTGTCCCAGCATGCGGTCGAAGAGAAGGTAGCCGGTGTCGGCCATGATCCCCTCCACCACCAGGTTGTAGGTGACGGACGCCCGCACCTGCGCCTCGGGCGAAGCATCCGTCTCCAGCCGCCGCAGCGCGTCCGGAAGCTCCTGGTCAAGGATGCGGCGGTAGCTGGGGTGCCAGAAGCGCGACAGGTCTCCCGGGTCGCCCGCCACCTCCGCAAAGAAGCGGTCGAACAGGTCCACGTGCTTGGCCTCCTCCCACAGAAAGGAGGTCAGGTACATCTCTTCCTCCATCCGCCCCTCCGCGGCCAGCACGCGCAGCAGGGGGAGCAGGTCCAGCGTGACGGCCTCCTCGCCCGCGTGGAACAGGGCGCACAGCTGCAGAACCCGCTGGCGCCGCTGCTCCGGGAGCGTCGCCCACTCCATGCGGTCAGGGGCGAAGTCGATGTCCTGCGGATCCCACGCCCCCTGGCGCTTGGCCTTGCTCCACAGCCGCATGGGAAACGATTCCCGGTCCAGCAGTCCCTGCGTACGGTGCCGGTGAAGTCCTGCCTGCTGCACGATCCGTCCTCTCGTAAGACGCGCCGGGGTGGGTTTCGGGAAGGGCCTGATGCCGGGGGGAGTGCGGAGCGGCGGTCTCCCCGCCGCGGCTCGCCTCGCGCGGCGCGGACGTCCCCGCCAGCCGGGCCGCGTACCGCTGCACGAAGCGGATGAAGTGCTGGAGCGTGGCGGCCGCGTCGCCGCCCGCGGGACCGGGAGCCTCGATCCGGGCCTGAATCGCCGCCCCGCGCAGCCGCGAGGCAATGAACACCACGCGCGCGCCGCAGCGGGCCGCCAGGTGGATGAGGGGATCGGCCACGTGCACGGTTCCCAGCGCGGTCTCCACCGCCGTGGTGATGCCGGGCTCGGCGCTCGCGCGGTCCACCATGGCAAAGACGATGCGCCCGCGCGCCAGCTCTTCGCGCACCGCGAGCAGAAAGAACGGGGAGCGGCGGATGAGCGGCAGGTCGGAGCCCGGCGGCGCGGCGGGGGCGGTGACGGCGGTGATGGCCGTAACCGGATAACCGGCCTCGTGCAGACGGCGGATGGCCATGCGCGTCAGCAGCGTGTGCGGGCCGATGAGCAGCACCCCGCGGCCGTCCGCCGCCGCCTCGTCCAGCCGCTCAAGCCCCCGTAAAACGACGCGTGCATCAAAGCCGACGCCGCTGCGGATCAGCTCGCCGAGCACCACGTGCAGACTCACCGCCAGACCGGAGTTCAGCGGCCAGCGCCGCAGCCCCGTGAACATCCCGGCCCGCCGCACGAACGGGGTAAGGACGCGCGCCAGCAGCAGCGCCGCCGCGAAGCGGCGACGGCGTGGAACGCCGGCCATCGCCCGCCGCAGCGCGCCGCGGGCAAGGCCATTCAGGTACCGCCTGATCAACCGCGCTCCTCCGAGTTCCGGCTCCGGTCCAAGCCGTTCCCCGGCTGTGCTGCACGTTGCACCCCGCGGCCCGCGTCCGCAACCCGTCCCGCGCGACTGATCGAGGGAACCGTCGCGGGGTTCTTGGATGAGGGGTGGCGGCAACCGGGCATCAGCCCCGCTTCCGGCATGGCGCCGGAGCGGGGCTGTCTGTGTTCCGGATGTGAGGCGGACGGAACGGGAATCCGGCACGGATCAGCGGTTCAACCGTTCCTCGATCTCCGTGCGGACAGGCCGGAAGGCATCCGCGGACAGGTGTGCGGAGTGTGCGCAATAGCCACACAGTTCTGGTCCCGTTTCGGCATTCGTTCGGGTATGTTCGTAGGCCGGAAGAGGCGTCTCCCCGGACCGCCCGCCGGTTCTGCACACACCCCGAACGGAGCAGAACATGATCAACGTCAAGGACGCCCCGTACAGCGCGTCCGGCAACGGCACGACGGACGACTCCGCCGCCGTCAAGAACGCCATTGCCGCGGCGATCGCCCAGGGTGGCGCGGAGGTGTACTTCCCCGCCGGTATCTACAACCTTCCCTCCTGGGCCCTCACCACCCCCACCCCCGTCCCGACGCTCACCGAGCCGGTCCGGCTGCGCGGCGAGGTGCCCGGCGACACGGTGCTGCGCGGGCCCGGCACCACCACCCGCTTCGCCATCGCCCGCAGCGAACTGGACGTGGCGGGGCTGACCTTCGAGAACTGGGGAACCATCTTCGAGGGGATCAACGCGCCGCCCGTGCAGGCGGTGAGCTTCGAGAACTGCACCTTTCGCGACTCGGCGACGTTCCTGCTGTGGAGCGGCACCGCGGCGGAGTTCATCGGGCGGCTGACCATCGACCGCTGCATCTTCCGCAACCTGTCGACTGCCGTCGTATCGGCCAGCATGAAGTTCGACGCCGTCTATTTCACCCGCAGCCGCGTGGAGAACTGCCGCCGCTACGTGCTGCGCATGTCGGGCAACGACGAGGACGAGGGCCGCGAGCTGGTCGTCTTCAGCGACAACTACGTCGCCAACCTGACGGCGGAGGGCTTCAGCGGCGCCGCGGCCGTCGCGCGGGTGGTGCAGGTGATCTGCCAGCGGCTGGTGGTGACCAACAACCACGTGCGGCGGGTGCGCAGCATTCCCGGCGGCGGCAACACCAACTTCATCTACCAGTCGTCGGTGCACGCCTACGTGGCGGGCAACCACCTGGAAGACATCGGCACTCCGGGCGACGCCACGGGCGCCATCATCCAGGAAAAGAACCCGGCCGCCATCAGCAGCCGCTACATCGGCAACCTGTTCATCCAGAACCCGCCCGCGGAGGGCGAGGCGCCGGCACAGCCGCCCGCGATCCAGATTCTGGGCCAGGGCCACACGGTGGTGCACGGCAACGAAGCCCGCGGGCTGCGGCATGCTCTCGCCTTCTTCTTTCAGAATGGCGGTGACCTGATCGTTTCCAACAACGTCATCACCGACATGGACACGCCGTACGGCGCCATCATCGTCTACGGCGGGGAAAACGTCCTCATCGAGTCCAACGTCATCAACGGCGTGCGGCACACCGATGAGTCCGCCTGGCCGTACTACACGCGCGCCATCCGCCTGGAGCGCTACGGGGAGCCGGTCACGGTCGGCGGGACGACGACGTACGTCTATCACGCGCCCACCGACGTACGCATCTCCAACAACGTCATCAAGCACGTCCGCAAGTCGGGGGTGCAGGAAGGGTCCGCCATCTCGGTCTACCTGAACGGCGTCGAGGCCAAGGGGCTGTCCATCGTCGGCAACACCATCGTGGACTGCGATCTGGGTGTGGACCTGCGCGTGGCGGGAACGGGGAGCTTTCTGGACACGGAGATCTCGTACAACACGTTTCGCGACAACCGCGTGAACGTGTACGCGCCCACGCCGCCGGTCGCGTTCACCACGCGCGACAACCGCGGCTGGGCCACGGACGCCACGGGCACGGCGACCGTCGCCGCCGGCGCCACCTCGGTTGTGGTGACGCACGGGCTGGCGCGCACCCCCGCGGCCGCGGGGATCACGGTGACGCCTGCCAGCGCGCCGGACCTCATGGGCGCCGGCCGCTTCTGGATCAGCGCGGTGACCGCGACGACCTTCACCATCAGCGTGGACGTCGCGCCGGGCGCCCCCGTGGTCTACGCCTGGACCGCGCAGGCCGGCTGATCGGAGAAGATTGATTGTGGATGGGGCCCGTCCGGCTGCCGGCCGGGCCCATCCCGTTTCCGCCACCGACGCTGACCGCGATCACGCCCGCCCACGATGCAGCGCGATGGAACTTCGCTCTGATGCGCATCAACCATCATCATGAACGCTGTTTCTATTCCCCATTCCCTATTCCCTATTCCCTACATCTTCTCTCCTCTGGTCCAGAACTTGAACCCGTGGAACACCCGTACGCCCGCTGGCCTACTACCCAGGCTGACGGGCATCGTCTTTGTTGCATGGACCCCACCTCAGGACCGCCAGGATGAAGCACAAGTGGATTGCCGCCGCCGCGATCGGGGCGGCGTTCGCGGGCACCCGCGCCGACGCGCAGGTCTTTACGCCCACCTACATGTCGCCGGTTCCCCGCAGCGACTTCGGCGTCTACCTTCACGACTGGGGCTCGGACGCGCTGGGCGTGGAAGGCATCTGGCGCCGCCCGTCGCGCGGCGGCTCGGACGTGGGGCTGCGCGCAGGCTACGTGGACACCGGCGACGGCGCCCTGACGCTCGGGCTGGAAGTGCGGAACCCGGTCGTCCTCGCGGGCGCGCCCATCGGTCTGGCCTTTACCGCCGCCGCGCAGGGCGTGCTGGGTGACGGCACCGGCATTCTGGGCGGGCAGGTGGGCTTTACCGCCGGGCAGGCCATTCCCGCCGGCAACCTGACGGTAACGCCGTACATCCATCCGCGTCTCGCCGTGGCCAACGACATCATCGGCGACCGCAACGACGACAGCGACATTCAGGTTGACGTGCTGGCCGACGTGGGCGTGGACCTGGACTTCGCCTCCGGCTTCGTCCTCCGCTTCGGGGCCAACCTGGGCCGCGGCGCGGACTGGGGGCTGGGCGTGGCGTGGCGCCAGTAGCAAACGCGGGTCACCACTGAACTGTCATGATCACGCGCCGCCCGCCGCACCGGCGGGCGGCGCGTCCGTCTCTGATCCCCATCCGTATGAAGCGAGTCGATCTCCACCTGCACACCCGCGCCTCCGACGGCGAACTGTCTCCCGCCGACCTTGTCCGCACCGCGGCCGACGCCCGGCTGGACATCATCGCCATCACTGACCACGACACCATCGGCGGCGTCGCCGAAGCCCTGGCCGCCGCGGCGGGCGGGCCGGTGCGCGTGATCGCCGGCGTGGAGGTCAGCAGCCGCCACGGGGAAGACGAGATCCACGTCCTGGGCTACCATGTGGCGCCCGACGCCGCGTCGCTGCTTGCCCACGAGGCGGGCGCGCTGGGACGGCGGCAGGAGCGGGCGCGCGAGATGGTGCGCAAGCTTCAGTCGATGGGCATCGCGGTGGAATACGAGGACGTCCTGCGCGCCGCGGGAACGGACGCGCGCGCCATCGGCCGTCCGCACGTGGCCCGGGCGATGGTCGCCGCCGGGCAGGTGCGCTCCGTGGGTGAGGCGTTCGACCGCTTTCTGGGCGACGCGGGATCGGCCTTCGTTCCCACCGAGCTTCCCTCCGTGCGCAGCGCGATCGAAATGATCCGCGACGCGGGCGGCGTGGCCGTGTGGGCGCACCCCGATCCGCGGCAGTTCGACGCGGCGATCCGCGACTTCGCGGAGTGGGGCCTTTCCGGCGTGGAGTGCTTTCGCCCCACGACCAACCCGTCCGACGCCAAGCATTTCCGCTCCGTCGCGCGTGAACTCGGGCTGTGGCCCAGCGGCGGCTCGGACTGGCACGGGCCGTATCGTTCGCGCCTGGGGGACTTCTTCATCCCAGTGGAGGACGTGCAGGAAGTGGTGGACGCAGGCGGGACCGGCTGATCCGCATGGATACGGAGGCGGCCGCGGGGCCCCGGTGGAACGACGGACTGCGCGATCCCTGGGTTCTCGGGGGGCTCGCGCTGCTCGCCGTGCTGTCGTGCCTCGCCGTCGTTCTCTACGCCGGGCAGCCGCAGACCGCGGCGGAAGTGGGCGGGCGCGCGTGGGTGGCCATCGCCCCGGACGCGTACACGCCGCGCATTTCCCGCGCGCGCGAGCGGGTGAGCGCCGCCATCTCCGCGGCGGCCGCGGGTGACACGGCCGCCGCCCTGGCGCGCTACGCCGAGGCGGAAGAGCAGGCGCTGGACGCGCGCCAGAACGCGGGGCAGGACAGCGTCCGCCTGGTGGAAAGCACGGAAATGTGGGCGGGCATCGCGCTCGACAGGGCGGGGATGATGCTGGCCTCCGGCGCGTCCCCCTGGTACCGCGCGGACGACAAGCAGCGCCTGAACGATGCGCTCGCCGTGGCGCAGCGGGTGCGGGCCGCCCCGGTTGCCGCCTCCACGCGCACGCGGGCGGACGCGTTGATCGCCCGCATTCAGCGCCAGCTGCGGCCGGGCCCGCTGGAGTGGATTCCCCGATGACGCTCGCCCATCGCCGCGTCGCGGCCAGCCTCGCCTTTCTCGCCAGCGCCGCGCTCGCCGGCGTGGCGCTTGTGCCGGACGGGGTGGAGTACCGCACCTTCGGCATGGTGGAGGGCGTGTTCGCGCTCCTCCTCTCCTACCTGCTCGTCATGCGCGGGGGATGGGCCCCGGCGGACGGGGTGCTGGGATGGATCGCGGTCGGCTACGGCACACTGGCGTCGGCGCAGGTGCTGGAACTCCTTTATCCGCCACCGGGAATGATCGAGTGGATGGTGACGGCGGGCGTGGCGGTCACGGCGTGGGGTGCGTTCAACGGAGGCACACGCAGGCGGCTCGTCTTTACCCTCGCCAGCTTGGCGCTCCTGCTCGCCGTTCTCAAGTTCTCCGTCATTCCCGTGCTGTGGACGCGCGTCGGCCCCGCCGCGGGCACCGGCTTCGGCCTGGGCGACGCGGCGGAGGGGGTGCGCCGCGTCTTTGCGGATTACCGGCCGCTGCGGCCCGCGGGGCAGATGGTGGGGTTCATCGCCATCGCGTTCTGGGCCGTCGCCACGCGCCTCCTGTGGCCGGAGACGATCGCCGGCGAGGTCGTGGACGAGGCGGGCGCCTCCTCCCGTCTCGCGCCGCCCGACGGACTTTCCGCGGATCTGCCCCGGCTGCGGTCCGTCGATCCGGCGCTCCCCTCAAGCCCGGACGCGCCGCGCTGATCCTCAGCGATAGACGCAGGACATCCCGGCCCACAGCACCTCCACCGGCGCGCCGGGAGTGCTGTCCGCGAACACCCCGCTCATCGCGCCCGCCTGGAACTCCGTCCCTAGCGTCGTCTTGCTGACGTTGATGGCGTACGCGCCCTCCACCTCGCCGCGGGTCGATCCCGCTCCCACGCCGCTCATCGTCTGCACCGCCCGTCCGGCGGGAACAGGCTGCCGCGGCGCCGTCGCGCTCCATCCGGTGAACTTGGCCTCCTGTACCAGCACGGTCAGGCCGTTCGGCCAGCGGATGGACGTGAGCGGCCCGGCTCCGCAGTCGGGCTGAGCCGCCCGCTCGGCCGGCGCTCCCCAGGCCGTCGTAAGCGCCTGCAGCGCCGCCGCGGAATCCGCCCCGAACGCAAGCAGCCGCGTGCTCCCCGTCTTGGAGTCGACCAGGCGCAGCCCCTCCCCGTCCAGTGCGACCGCCACGGCGGGCTCCGCCGGTGCAGCCGGGCTGTCCGTGCCGACGGTCGGCGCGGGCGCCTGCGCGGCGGGAACCGCGGGCGCATCCACCGCCGCGCGTTCTTTCTCCGATTGCGAGCAGGCGCCAGCGCCGAGGACGAGCGCGAACACGATCGCGCGGTATGACATGGTCAGATGAGCCTCGCTTGCGGTAGATGATGTACGTCCGTCGTCCTGCGGTCCTGCGTGGATGACGCGCAAGGATGCGGCCTCACGCACGATTACGATGCGTGTAGGTGAGCCGGGCCGCTCTGGACGCGAATGCCGATCGGAAACGCCTGCATGATGTTCGATTGCGGGCGATTCCAGAGATTCCTGAGGGATGGAGCTGGCCTGGTGCGCCACAAGTCGCGTCTGGAAGTATGGATAGCCGAACGGGCGTTCGAGAAGAGTTCGGAATAATTCCCAGATGGAGTGTTGACGAAACTGCTCGAGGTGATTATTGTTTGCGCCCTTCGCGGGACACGGCGGCAACGCCGGGGCGGCAGAAACCGGAATCTCCGGACCTGTTGACAACCGCGACAAGGGCCATTAAGTTAGTTGGCTCGCGGCGAAATGGCCGCGCTGAAGAAGTATTTGAAAATTCGGGTAATGGGTTGGGTTAGCGAGTAGTCGAGCGAAGTGATCGGCACTCAGCAAGCACCAATACGTGTGAGAAGGTTCGGTGGACCGGAGTGCCTGGTGGAGTAACCTCCCGCCAGCGAGCATATCCGGTCAAGCGAAAGTAGGGCGCACGGTGGATGCCTTGGCACGGACAGGCGAAGAAGGGCGCGATAAGCTGCGATAAGCTTCGG